>PLTJ01000337.1 GCA_003164455.1 Acetobacteraceae bacterium | reverse complement strand
CACCGCGGCCAGCTTGGTCACGCGCACGACGAATCCCGATTCCTCGAGAACTTCCCTGGCGACGTTCTCCGCCCCGGTGAGGTTGACGTCGGCCCAGCCGCCGGGCAGCGTCCAGTGCCCCTCGTCGGCCCGTTCGCGCACCAGCAGGATGCGGCCGTCACGGAAGGCGGCGCCGCGCACATCGACTTTCGGCGTCGCATAGCCCTGCTCGCCGGCGAACAGGGCCTCGATAAGCGCCGGGTCGCCGCCGCCATGGGCCGCCATGGCGCGCGCGGCCAGCCCCCGCAGCGCCTCGTAGCGCTCCCGGTCATAGGGATTCTCGGTGTACTCCAGCCCGGTCTGCGCGATCGCCTGCATCTCGCGGGCCCACAGCAGCCAGTCCGGTTCGCTCATCTGTCCTCCGTGCGCCCCCGCCTCAGTCCGGATCGTCCAGTCCGAGCGCGCGCAGCCGCGCCCCTTCCTCGTCCCAGCCTGCGCGTTCGCGCACGTTGAGGAACAGGTGCACCTTGCGGTCCAGCAACCGCGCCAGTTCCTGGCGCGCGCGCGCGCCGATGTCGCGGATACGGCTGCCGCCCTCGCCGATCAGAATCGCCTTCTGCCCGGCCCGCGCGACATAGACCGTGGCCTCAATGCGCACCGAGCCGTCGCTGCGGTCCTGCCAGTTCTCGGTCTCCACGGTGGTGCCGTAGGGCACCTCCTCGTGGGTTTGCAGGAAGATCTGCTCGCGCACGACCTCGGCGGCCAACAGCCGGTCGGACAGATCGGTCAGGTCGTCGTCAGGATATAGGTGCGGACCGGGCGGCATGGCCTGCGCCAACGCCTCCAGCAACCCCTCCAGCCCGTCGCCGTTGGCGGCGCTGACCATGAAGGTCTGCTCGAAGCCGGCCAGCGCGTTGAGCTCCGCGGTCAGCGGCAGCAGCCGCGGCCGGGCGACGATATCGACCTTGTTGAGCACCAGCCAGGTCCGCCGCGCGGCTTTCGGCGCCGCCAGGCGCTCGGCGATGGCGCGCACCTCGTCGGTCAGGCCGGCGCGGGCATCGACCAGCAGCAGCACCAGGTCGGCGTCCTCCGCGCCGGTCCAGGCGGCGCGCACCATGGCGCGATCGAGCCGGCGGCGCGGGCGGAAGATCCCGGGCGTGTCCACCAGCAGGATCTGCGCGGCGCCGCGCATCAGGATGCCGAGGACGCGAAAACGGGTGGTCTGCGCCTTCGGGGTGACGATCGCCAGTTTGGCGCCGGTCAGCCGGTTCAGCAGGGTGGACTTGCCGGCATTGGGCGCGCCGACGATGGCGGCGAAGCCGCAGCGGCTGACCGGCACTTGCTCGCTCATCGGTGCAATTTCTCCAACAGGTCGGCGGCGGCCAGCCGCTCGGCCGCGCGTTTGCTGCCGGCGGTGCCGCTGCCATCATGGCCGGCGGCGGAAACGCCGATGACGAAAACGGGGTCGTGCGGCGGCCCCTCACGCGACAGCACCACGTAGCTGGGCAGATCCATGCCGCGCCCGAGCAGCCATTCCTGCAGCGCGGTTTTGGGGTCCTTGGGCGGCTCGGTGAGGCCGGACATCGTCGCCTCCCAGGCACGGCGGACGAAACACCGTGCCGGCTCCAGGCCGCCGTCGAGATAGAGCGCGCCGATCAGCGCCTCCATGGCGTCGGCCAGCACGGTCGCCAGCTGGCGCACGCCGGCGCGGGATTCGCCGGGAGCCACCGACAGGACCGCCGGCAACCCGAGCCGGACAGCGATGTCCGCCAGCACGGGCTGGGAGACCAGCAGGGCGAGCCGCGGACCGAGCTGGCCTTCCTGCTCGGTGGGAAAGCGCTCCGCCAGCCACTCGGCGGTCAGCAGACCGAGCACGCGGTCGCCGATGAATTCCAGCCGCTCGTTCGATCCCGCCCCGGTGCGGCGCGCGGTGCGCCCATGCGACAACCGCCGGCCGATGACGGCGGAACGATGGGTGAGCGCCTCGCGCAACAGTTCGGGTCGGACGAAGTCGTGGCCGAGGATGTGTTCCGCGCGGGGCGTATCGCCGCTGGCGGGGGCGGCCGTCAGTGGATGCCCGAGAACAGGCGGTTCCAGCGGATTTCGAAGGGCCACTCCCAGATCTCCCACAACGGTGCCGAACCGCCGATCGAGAGGAAGATGAATTCGGCGCGACCAACCAGGTTTTCCACCGGCACGAAACCGACGGCGTTCAGCACGCGACTGTCCAGCGAGTTGTCGCGGTTGTCGCCCATGGCGAACACGCTGCCCTCGGGCACCTTGTATTCCTGGGTGTTGTCCAGCGGTCCGTCGTCGCTGGCCTTCAGGATGTAGTGCTCGACGTAATGGTCTGGCCCGTCCGGCAGGTACTCGACGTAGCGCTTGAGCAGCATGCGCGGACCCTCGTCGTCGGCCATATAGTCGCCGGCCGCCTTGCGCTGCACTTCCTGGCCGTTGATGTAGAGTTGGCCGGCCTTCATCTGGATGCGGTCGCCGGGCAGGCCGACGATGCGCTTGATGTAGTCCTGGCTGGGATCGCGCGGCAGCTTGAACACGGCAACGTCGCCGCGCTCGGGCAGGCGGCCGAAGATGCGGCCGGAAAACAGCGGCGGCGACAGCGGCAGCGAGAAATGCGAGTAGCCGTAGCTGTATTTCGCCACGAACAGGTAATCGCCCACGAGTAGCGTGGGGATCATCGATCCGGACGGGATGTTGAAGGGCTCGTACGCCACCGTGCGGATGCCCAGCGCGATCAGTCCGGCATAGACGATGGTTTTGATGTTCTCGACCAGGCCGCCGGACTTACGCCGGGCCATGCTTTGCTGTGCCATAGGTGGTGGGTCTGACTCCGGGGCCGGGCGGGCGGTACGATGGGGCCGGATGAAGCCCTCCCCGCCCCCGTATGTCAAGCAAGGGGCCATCGTGTGCCGCCTCAGCCCCGCGCCCGCTCCACCTGGTGCACCACGCTGGCGGCGCGCAGGCCGGCGATGATGCGGCTGAGATGGCCGAGGTCGCGCACCTCGACGTCCAGCACCGCCTCGAAGAACTCGCTCTGCCGGCCGACCACCCGCAGCGAGGCGACCACGCCGTCCTGCTTGGTGACGGCATTGGTGATATCGGCCAGCGCCGTCGGCTTGTTGTCGGCGATCACCGAGACCCGGCCGGCGTAGCCCTCGCCCTTGCCGCGTTCACCGGTGATAAAGGCGGAAGGCTCCCAGTCCAGCTCCATGAACCGCTCCGGCGTGGCGGCGAAGCTTTCCAGCGTGGGGCAGTCGCGGGTGTGGATGGTGACCCCCTTGCCGGTGGTGACAATGCCGACGATGCGGTCGCCGGGCAGCGGGTGGCAGCAGCCGGCGTAGTGGATCGCCATGCCGGCGACCAACCCCCGGATCGGGCTCGTGCGGCCGAAGTCCTGGCGCGGCGGCCGGTTCGGCAGGCTCGGCAGCAGGCGCGGCGCCCGGGCGGACTGGCGCAGTTCCGGATAGACCGCGGTGACCACCTCGCGCGCACCGAGATCGCCCTTGCCCACCACCACGTAGAGATCGTCGAGGCTCGCCGCCTTGAGCGCCTTGAGGGAGGCCTCCAGCACCTTCTCCGAGCCGTCCACGCCCTCCTGGCGGAACGCCTTGGCCAGCGCGCTCTTGCCGGCGTCGCGGTACTGCTGGCGTTGCTGCTGCTGGACGTAGCGGCGGATGCGCGCGCGCGCCTTGCCGGTGGCGACGAACCGCTCCCATTGCGGGCTCGGCGTGCCGCCGCGCGAGGTCATGATCTCGACCTGGTCGCCGTTCTGCAACTCGTGGCGCAGTGGCAGCAGGCGGCCGTTGATCTTGGCGCCGACGCAGGTGTCGCCGACCTGGCTGTGCACGGCGTAGGCGAAATCGACCGGCGTCGCGCCGCGCGGCAACTGGATCAGCCGGCCCTTCGGCGTGAAGCAGAACACCTGGTCCTGGTAAAGTTCCAGCTTGGTGTTCTCGAGAAACTCGTCGGGCGTGGAGTTGTCGAGGATCTCCAGCAGATCCTGCACCCAGCGGAAGTGCTGCGCCTCGCTGGCAGCGGCGTCGTGCTGCTTGTAGATCCAGTGTGCCGCCACGCCGTTCTCGGCGATGTCGTGCATCTCGGGGGTGCGGATCTGCACCTCGATTTTCTGGTTGTGCGGCTCGCGCAACGTCACCCCGGTGTGCAGGCTGCGG
>PLTJ01000423.1 GCA_003164455.1 Acetobacteraceae bacterium | reverse complement strand
GCCGCGCGCCGAGGCCGACCGGCTGGTGGCCCGCATCGCCCAGGTGCCGCGCGGTCTGCCCGCCGAGGCCGCGGTGCTGGCGCAGACCGGCGACGGGCGAACGCTGGCGCGCGCGCTGGTCCGCTTCGCCCCGAATGCGGCCGAGGCGGAGGCGCCGATCGTGCTGCCGCCCGAGTTGCGCAACCGTCTGGGCCGCCTGGTGCTGGAGGGCCAATCCTCGGCCGGTGCGGTCATCCTTCTGGACGAGCGCTGGCGCCGCCGCCCGGTCGGGCTGCTCGCCGGCGATCCCACCACCGCCTCCGCGCCGCTGACCGGCCAGCTCTTTTATCTTCGCCGGGCGCTGGAGCCTACCACCGAGGTCCGCCTGGGCAGCCTGGCGCAGTTGCTGTCGCGTGACCTGTCGGTGCTGATCCTGGCCGACTATGTCGCCGCCGACGGGCCGGATGCCGACGCGCTGACGAAATGGGTCGAAAAGGGCGGACTGCTGGTGCGCTTCGCCGGGCCGGGCTTGGCCGAGCACCCCGATGCGCTGCTGCCGGTGAAGCTGCTGGCCGGCGACCGCCAGTTGGGCGGGGCGATGTCGTGGAGCCAGCCCGCCGGGCTCGCCGCGTTTGCCGCCAACACGCCGTTTGCCGGGCTGGCCGTACCGGACGAGGTCAAAGTGACCCGTCAGGTGCTGGCCGAGCCGGGCGCGCACCTGACGGACGCCACCTGGGCGCGGCTGGCCGACGGCACGCCGCTAGTGACCCAGGCGCCGCGCGGGGCCGGCCGGATCGTGCTGTTTCATCTCACCGCCAATGCCGACTGGTCCGATCTGCCGCTGTCCGGCCTGTTCGTCACCATGCTGCGCCGCCTAGTGGACCTGTCAGTGGGGGTGGTCCCCGACGCGGCCGCGGATGGGCCGCCGCTCGCCCCGGCCGAGACGCTGGACGGGTTCGGCCAGCTCGCTACGCCGCCGCCCGCTGCGGCCGCCGCCCCGGCCCGCGAACTGGCCGAGGCCTTAGTCTCGCCGCGTCATCCGCCCGGGCTGTACGGGCCGGAGAACGGGCGGCGGGCGCTCAATCTGTCCAACCGCATGGCCCCGCCGGTGGCGGCGCCGGCCATCCCGGGGGCGCGCGAGGCGCCGATCGGCGGCGCGGCCCCGGAACGTGTGCTGGCGCCTTGGCTGATCGCCCTTGCCCTGGCGTTGCTGGTGATCGACCTGATGGTGTCGCTGCGCCTGCGCGGCCTGCTGCGCGCCGCCGCCGTCGCGCTGGCGCTGTTCGTCGTCGCGCCGGCGGCCCGGGCGCAGGAGCCGCAGGAGCCCAATCCGGCGCTGGCCACCCGGCTGGCCTACATCGTCACCGGCGATGCCCAGGTCGACGCGGTGTCGCGCAGCGGGCTGGCCGGGCTGTCAGGTTATGTGAACCAGCGGACCGCCGCCAACCTCGCTGGCCCGGCCGCGGTGGTGCCGGGCCAGAACGATCTGTCTTTTTATCCGCTGTTGTATTGGCCGATCACGGGCGATGCGGGTGTGCCGCCGGAGACAGCGGTGGTGGCCCTGAATGCGTACATGGCCAATGGCGGCATCATCCTGATCGACACCAGCGGCGGCGGCAGCGGCGAGGGCTTCAACCCTGGCGCGGACGCCGCGCTGGAGCGGGTCGCCCGCGGGCTGGCGGTGCCGCCGCTGGCGCCGCTGACCACCGCCCATGTGCTGGCGCACGCTTTTTATCTCCTGCAGGATTTTCCGGGCCGGTTCACCGGCGACACGGTGTGGGTGCAGCGCGACCAGGACCGCAGCAACGACAGTGTCAGTCCCGTCATCATCGGCAGCCATGGCTGGGCGGCGGCCTGGGCGGTCGATGCGTCCGGCCGCCCCCTCTATGCGGTCATTCCCGGCGGCGACCGGCAGCGCACCCTGGCCTTCCGGTTCGGAGTCAACCTGGTGATGTACGCGCTGACCGGCAACTACAAAGGCGACCAGGTGCACGTGCCCGCGCTGCTGGAACGGCTCGGGCAGTGAAGGCCGTCTGACCCATGCACATGGAACAGGCCATCGCCGCGCTGCGCTTCGATGCCGTCCTCCCGGCGTGGCTGTTCGCGGCGCTCGCGGGGCTGTGCGTCCTGTCCGTCGCCCTTGCGCTCTGGCGGCGGGCGCGTGGCACGGTGTGGCGAGCCTTCGCCTTCGCCGTCCTGTTGCTCTGGCTCGCCGGCCCACGGCTGGTCGAGGAAACCCGGGAAGCCCTGCCCGATATCGGGCTGCTGGTGGTGGACCAGACCGCCAGCATGGACGTGGGAAACCGCACCGAACTGGCCGAGGCCGCCCGCGCCCGCATCGAGGAACAGGCCCGCGCACTGCCCGACCTGGAACTGCGCACCGTCACCGTGCCGGAGTCCGGTTCCGAGGGCACCCGCCTGTTTGCCGCCATCAACCGCGCCCTGGCGGACATTCCGCGCGCGCGACTGGCGGGCGTGGTCGCGATCACCGACGGACAGGTGCATGACATCCCGTCCGGCAACCCGTTCGGCGGCACGCCGCTGCATGTGCTGATTCCGGCTCGTGGCGAACAGACCGACCGGCGCATCCGCATCGTCGAGGCGCCGGGCTACGGCATCGTCGGCAAGTCGGTGACCATCCGCATGGCGGTGGAGGATCTAGGCGTGCCGCGTGCCGGGCTCGCAACTGGGCGCGCCGCCGGGCTGACCATTCGCCGCGACGGCGAGCCGCCACGGGTGGAAAGCGTGCCGCTCGGGTTGGAGCATGGGCTCGAGGTGCCGATCACCCGCGCCGGCCCCACCGTGGTGGAAATGACCGCCGACCCACTCCTCGGGGCGGTTTCCAATCTCAACAACCGGGCCGTGGTGACCATCAATGGCGTCCGCGACCGGCTGCGCGTGCTGCTGGTCTCCGGCGAGCCACACGCCGGCGAGCGCACCTGGCGGCGGCTGCTGAAGGCCGATCCGGCGGTCGATCTGGTCCACTTCACCATCCTGCGCCCGCCGGAAAAGGATGATCTGACGCCGCTGAACGAGCTGGCGTTGATCGCCTTTCCGGTGCGCGAGCTGTTCCAGGTGAAGATCAAGGAATTCGACCTCATCATCCTGGACCGGTTCCAGAATCGCGGCATCCTGCCGCCGCTCTACCTGCGCAACATCGCCGACTACGTGCGCGCGGGAGGGGCGCTGCTGCTCAGCGTCGGGCCGGAGTTCAGCGGCCCGGCCAGCCTGGCCCTAAGCCCACTGGGTATCGTCCTGCCGGCCTGGCCGGCGGCGACGGGGGCGGTGGTGGAGGGTGCGTTCCGCCCGCTGGTGACACCGCTCGGCACGCGCCATCCGGTCACCGCCGGGCTGGAGGGTTGGCAGCCGCGGGGCGAGCCGACATGGGGTCCCTGGTACCGCCGCATCGAGGCAGGCACCCAACAGGGCGATGCGCTACTCAGCGGTCCGCAGGGCGAGCCGCTGTTGCTGCTCGACCATGTCGGCGAGGGGCGGGTGGCGATGCTGCTGTCCGATCAGATCTGGCTGTGGTCGCGCGGCCACCAGGGTGGCGGTCCGCAGGCCGAACTGCTGCGCCGGGTGGCGCACTGGCTGATGAAGGAACCCGAGCTGGAGGAAAACGCGCTGACCGCGCGCGTCGAGCACGGCAGGCTCGCGGTCGAGCGCCGCAGCACCGACGTCCAGCCGTTGGCCGAGGTCACCGTTACCGACCCCGAGGGCAAGCAGCAGAAGCTGGCGCTGGCGCCGAGCCGGCCCGGCCGGGCGGTAGGGCAGCTGCCGGCCGCGCTGCCCGGTGTGTGGCAGGCGAGCGACGGCTTGCACACCGCCTATGCCGCCGCGGGCGCCGCCAATCCGCTGGAGATGGCGGATCTGCGCGCCACCGCCACGCTGCTGGCCCCGCTGGTGCGTGCCAGCGGCGGCAGCATCCACTGGCTCGACCCGGCCGGCGCGCCTGAATTGCGGCGGACCGATCCGGAACTGGAAGCGGCGGGCAGCGGTTGGATCGGGCTGCAACGACGCCACGATCATCTGGTGACCGGCATCGCCGCGACTCCGCTGCTCCCCCCCTGGTTGGCGTTGCCGCTGATCCTGGGGTTGCTCGTGCTGGGCTGGCGGCGCGAGGGGGCCTGACATGGTTGCAATCGAAGGGAACAGGCCATGAGTCCGGGCTCGAACCGGGTTTCCGTCCTCGCCCTGGCCGGCTTCATCGGCCTCGGCCTCGCGGCGGGCGCGATCGCCGGCGTGATGACCGCGCCGGCCATCGCGACCTGGTATGGCGTGCTGGCGACCCCGCCCGGCACGCCGCCGAACTGGGTGTTCCCGACCGTATGGTCCTGCCTGTACGTTCTCATCGGCATCGCCGCCTGGCTGGTCTGGCGTCGGCGGGGCGGTCGCCGTGCCTTGCGCCCCTGGTTCGCGCAACTGGTGCTCAACTTTCTCTGGTCACCGGCTTTCTTCGGCCTGCACAGCCCGGCGCTGGGGTTGCTGGTCATCGTGCCGCTGCTGGGCGCCATCGTGCTGTGCATCCGGGCCTTCGCGCGGGTGCGCCCGTCAGCGGCCTGGCTGATGGCGCCGTACCTGGCCTGGGTGTGCTACGCAACCTATCTCAATGCAGGGCTCTTTTATCTGAACCCGTCCTGAGCGAGGATGGACCCATGACACATGTCCTCTGCCGCCTCGGCCTGGTGCTGCCAGGCACTTTGCTGATCGCCGCTTTGCTCGCTCCCCTTGCCGCCCACGCGCAGGGCGGCTCGCTCGGCACGTCGAACGGCATGCTGACCAGCCCGGTCGAGCAGCCACGGCCTGAACGGAATCGGGCTGTCGTGCAGCCGCCCGCCCTGCCGGGCGCCCACAGCGCCGCCGAGCCGGCTCCGATGGACCGGCCACCGAGCGACATGCACCCCAACGAGGCGCTGTTCGACGCGATCAACCGCGGCGACATCACCGTGGCACGCGACGCCATCGCCCGTGGCGCCGACATGCACGCCACCAATGAGCTTGGGCTGACGCCGACCGAGCTTTCGGTCGATCTCGGCCGCAACGACATCACCTTCCTGCTGCTGTCGCTGCGCGGTGGCTCCGGTGCCGGCGGGTCGCCGGCCAAGGTGGCGAGCAAGCCAGTGACGCCGGCGCACACCGCCACCCGGCCCGCGCCGCCTCATCCAGCCCCGCGGGCCGCCCCGGTCGCCGCAGCGACGCCTCCCGTGCCGCAGCGATATGCCGACGTTCCCGGCACCCCGGTGCCGCAAGCCGGCTTCCTCGGCTTCGGCGGCACGGCGCACTGAAGCAGGACGGCCGCGCCGTTGGCGCTGCGGCCTACAGCCGCGGCCCCGACCGCGCCTCCACCGCGTCCAGCACCGCGTCCACCGCTAGGCGCGGCAGCCGGCCGAGCAGGCCGCGGCGGCGCGGACGAAACACCTGCGCGCGGGCCCGCTCACCGCCGATCGCGCGCACGACGCCATCGACATCGCCGAAGCGGTCGATCAGCCCGAGCGCCAGGGCGCGGTCGCCAAGGACAAAACCGCCATCGAACACCGCCTGCTCCGCACCGACCAGGCGCGTGCCGCGCCGCGTTCGCACCCAATCCTTGAAGCGGGCGTGCAGGTCGGCCATCAGCGCCTGGGCGAAGGCCACGTCCTCGGGTCGCTCGGGGCTGAAGGGGTCGAGCCGCGCCTTGTTCTCGCCGGCGGTGTACAGCCGGCGCTGCACGCCCAGCCGGTCCAGTGCCCGATCGAAACCGAAGCCGCCGCCGCGCACGCCGATCGAGCCCACTACGCTCATCGGATGCGCCACGATCTCATCGCCCGCGCAGGCCAGCCAGTAGCCGCCGGAAGCGCCGGTCTCGGCGATCACCGCTACCACTTTGGCCCGTTGCGCATCGGCACGGCGGCGGATGCGGGTGGCGATCAGGTCGGACTGCACCGGCGAGCCGCCCGGGCTGTCGATGTCCAGCACCACGGTGCCGCCACGGCCGGCGGCGCGGAAGGCGGCATCGATCAGCTTGCCAAAGGCCTCGATGTTGAGCGGACCCGGCCGGGCGGCCAGCACCCCATGCAGCCGCAGCACCGGCACCGGCCGGCGACGCCAGAACAACAGTCTCATGCGCCAGGTTCCTTGGTCAGACCACGTCCGCCGGGCGCAGGCGGCAGGATTCCGCCACCACCGGCGTCTCTATTTGCAGTGTCGCATGGCCGATGTGAAAGCGCGCGCCCAGGCCGTGGCTGGCAACCCGGATCAATTCCTGGTCGTCGGCCTGCTCGTCGCGCACCAGATGCGCGGTCAGCGCCGCCTCGGTGGTCGAAAGGCCCCAGATGTGCAGGTCGTGCACCTCCACCACGCCGGGCAGGTCGCGCAGCCACGCCTCGACCTCATGCTGCGCGATGCTTGAGGGCACGCCGTCCATGGCCAGGTTCACCGCGTCGCGCAGCACCCCCCATGTGGTCACGGTGATCAGCGCGGCGATTGCCAGGCTGACCAACGGGTCGATCCACAGCCGGCCGGTCAGCACGATGGCGACGGCGGCCAGCACCACGCCGGCCGAAATGGCGGCATCGCCCGCCATGTGCTGGAAGGTGGCGCGGATATTCAGGTCCTCGTGGCCGCGGACGAACAGCGCGGCGGTCAGTCCATTGACGACGATGCCGGCGCCGGCGACCCAGATGACGGTGGCACCGGCGACCGGCGAGGGCGACAGCAGACGCTCCGCCGCTTCCAACGCGATGGCGCCGACGCCGATCAGCAGCACGACGGCATTGGCCAGCGCGGCGATGATGGTGCTGCGTCCCCAGCCATAGGTGCGCCGCGCCGTCGGCTGGCGCCGTCCGAGCACGACGGCGCCCCAGGCCAGCAGCAGCGCCAGCACGTCACCAGCGTTGTGCGCGGCGTCGGCCAGCAGCGCCATCGAGTTGGCGGCGATGCCGAACACCACCTGCGCCGCCACCAGGCCGATGTTCAGCGCCGCCCCGACCGCGAAGGCGGGACCGAACCGCATCGGGGCGGGCGGGTCGTGGTCGTGCCCATGGTGATCGTGGTGTTGCACCATACACCTAGCCTAGCGCGGCCGCGGCCACGCCGCCCAGCACCACCACCAGCCAGGGCGGCACTTTCCAGAACACCAGTGCGAGAAATGCCGTCAGCCCGATGCCGAAATCGGCCGGTCGGTCGATCGCCGAGGTCCAGACCGGGGTATAGAGCGCCGCCAGCAGCACCCCGACCACGGTCGCGTTCACCCCGCGCAGCGCCGACTGCACGCCCGCCCGCCGCCGCAGCCCGTCCCAGAACGGCAGCACGCCGACCAGCAACAGGAACGACGGCAGGTAGATCGCCAGCAGGCACAGCACCGCCCCGGCGAGGCCCGACGGCGCCGGACCCATCGCCGCGCCGAGATAGGCGGCGAAGGTGAACAGCGGGCCCGGCACCGCCTGTGCCGCGCCGTAGCCGGCCAGAAAAGCATCCGGCGTAATCCAGCCCGGCGGCACCACGGCCTGCTGGAGCAACGGCAGCACCACGTGGCCGC
>PLTJ01000444.1 GCA_003164455.1 Acetobacteraceae bacterium | reverse complement strand
GGTGGTGACCGCCCCGCTGCCGGCCGCGATCTCGAACACGGTGCCATCAGAGTTCGCCCCGCCGCCCACTGTCGTGCCAAATAGGTTCCCGGCGGCGTCGGCGATCAGGGCCGCCCTAGGATTAGCGCCGTTGGTGCCGTCGAAGGTGGCGAGGGTGGTGACNNCCTTGATCTCGAACACCGTGCCATCATCGTTCGTGCCACCAGACTCCGTCGTGCCGTACAGGTTGCCGGCAGCGTCGGCGATCAGGCCCGCGAAAGGATTAGCGCCGTTGGTGCCGTCGAAGGTGGCAAGGGTGGTGACCGCCCCGCTGCCGGCCTTGATCTCGAATACCGTGCCATCACCGTAGCCACCACCGTTCGCGCCAGACTCCGTCGTGCCGTACAGGTTGCCGGCAGCGTCGGCGATCAGGCCCGCCCACAGGATAAGCGCCGTTGGTGCCGTGGAAGGTGGCGAGGGTGGTGAGAATGGCCATGGCGTTTCTCCCGAGGGATATTGGGCGCGCTCAAATCCGGGACACGCGCCGCTTGACATTTGCTCGCCGCTCACCGGCTGTGCGACCTGTTAGTGAAGACCTCCGCGCGCACGCGAATGGCTCGATTGCTGGAACACGGACGGGCTATCGATGCCGTGGCGCATTGATCTAGATCAATAATCGGCCCACCGGCTGTCATGAGGCGAACAACGCCGGGCTCCTGCGAAGATGTATGCAACTTCCTTGGCAGCCGATCCGGGGCCACTTCGCGGACGACGTCGCCAACGCACTGGTCGACGGCCTGACTCTTGCCGAGGCCATCGCCGTCGCAGCCACGAAGTCGATGGGCTGGACCATCGGACGCTACATACTCATAGCCGCCGCTGCTCACCTTCGTACCACCGGCCGTACCACCGGCTGCTACATACTCGAAGCCGCCGCTGCTCACCGCGATGCTGACGGTTGTGCCGCCCGACAGGACGTCCAGCACGTTGCCAGAAGTTATCGGAAGACCATTGCTGGTCTGGCCGGCGCTCACAGTGATCGTGGTCATCGGTCTTTTCCCCTCAGCGGGATGCGTGTGCGATGGGGCCCGGCGCGGCGGCATGCCGGCCGAAACCCGGAATCCGTTCGATGGTCTGGCGCACCAGCGCCGGCGTGATCACCGGGTACGGCGTGACGAACTTGTTGCTCGGATGGGTGAAGCCGCCGACCAGCACGGCCGGCGCGCCCGCTCCACCAGCGGGCGGTCTCGTTCCCGCCGGCATCGGCGATCAGACCGGCCTGCGAGGCTTGTCTGTTGGTGGCGTTGAAGCTGACCAGCGTGGTGAGAGTCGACATCTCGTCTCTCGTGGGTAGTCGCAAACGCACGAACGACGGGTCGACACATCCCCGTATCGGCGCCAGTCCCCTGGCAGTCATCCCCGCTCCGGGGGGCACCAGGCGCTGAGGTCAACCAGATTGACGTCAAAATGAAACCAATGGCCCGAAAACGCAAGTGGCTCGCCACTGGCTTTTGATGCGATCACCACCGGGTCGCGCCGGCGCCGCTTGTCCCTGCCGCGAATGCAGCAATGAGCCGGTTGGTGCCCAGGCGGAATTGGTGGGGCGGCCGCACAAAACCAGGACTCATACCGATATACGGGACAACGGATCAATTATCTGGCCCGTGCCAGCACTGCTGCCCGCGCCGGTCAAACCGGCATTGCCGGTGGCACGGTCCTGGTTAATACCGCCCGAACGTTGACAAGGGCCCGTGCCCCCCTTCGCACAGTCCGTTGGACGTGATGCGCAGGGGCTGGGCGGCGGTTTGATTTCGGCGCTGATCTCCTCTTTGCCGGCTTTGGGGATGCCGCCGCTGCCAATGCGGGCGTGCGGTGCAATGCCTTGATGCTCTATACTTTCGCCGCACCGAATGGAGAGGCCGACCATGGCAGAGCGGACCGTGGTGTCAGCAACACCGCCCGAGGAACCGAAAGGCGATCTGGCGGTGCGGACGTTGGCCATGCCGGCCGATATCAACCCGGCCGGCGACATCTTCGGCGGCTGGATCATGTCGCTAATGGACGTGGCCGGCGGTATCAGCGCGTCGCACCTCGCCGGCGGACGCGCTGCCACGGTCGCGGTGACCAACATGGCGTTCCTCCGCCCGGTGAAGGTGGGCGACGTGGTGTGCTGCTACACCGACCTGCTGCGCATCGGTCGGACGTCGCTGACGTTGCGCGTCGAGGTCTGGGTCCTGCGCCAACCCGTCGGCGACCGCATCAAGGTGACCCACGCGGATTTCACCTATGTCGCGCTGGACGGCACGGGCCAGCCGCGGCCCGTGCCGCGCGAGGCGGCGGGCTGAGCCCTCCTGGCCGCGTTCGCGCCGCCGCGCTCCATTCGCCTGAAGGCATCGTTGATCGCGTCCATGCGGCCTCTGTGCCGGTCAGCGGCCGATCCTTGCCTGCAGGTGCGCGGGGTACCGGTCCCCTTGCACCGTGATCCTGGACAGGGCGCCCTCGATCTTGCCGAGGTCGTCCGGAGTCAGCTCGACGCCAGCCGCTCCGAGGTTCTCTTCCAGGCGGTGCAGCTTCGTGGTGCCAGGGATCGGCACGATCCACGGCTTCCGCGTGAGGAGCCAGGCGAGTGCGATCTGCGCAGGCGTTGCCTTCACGCGAGCCGCGATCGCACCAAGGCGATCGACGAGTGCCTGGTTCGCTTCGCGCGCCTCCTTAGAGAAGCGCGGCACTATGCTTCGAAAGTCATCCTTGTCGAACGCGGTGGTCGCGTCGATCTTCCCCGTCAGGAAGCCCTTGCCGAGGGGGCTGAACGGCACAAAGCCGATCCCCAGTTCCTCGCAGGTTGGCACTACTTCCGCTTCAGGTTGGCGCCACCAGAGGGAGTACTCGCTTTGGATAGCCGCGACCGGCTGAACCGCGTGCGCGCGGCGAATGGTCTGCACTCCAGCCTCCGACAGTCCAAAGTGTTTGACTTTGCCCTCTGTAACCAACTCCCTGACCGCAGCCGCCACGTCTTCAATCGGCACGTC
>PLTJ01000421.1 GCA_003164455.1 Acetobacteraceae bacterium | reverse complement strand
GCTGACGCAGCCAAGAAAGTGGCGGATTATCAAGGCTCCGCCTTGATCGGGGTCCAGGGGCAGAGCCCCTGGCCTTCCTTGCGCTAACGCACGGAGCTTGCCGATTGATCTTGCGTGCGCGTTATGAGAGCGATTGAACCGCCGCGGGCGAGGCTGGCCACGATGACATCCCCTGGTCCGCGAAAGCCCCGTTCAACTTCTTGCCACGCAGCCTGAAACGCTGAATCTTGCCGGTGACGGTCTCCGGCAGGTTCGGCACGAACTCGATCCAGCGCGGGAATTTCCAAGGCCCGATCTGGTGCTTCACATGATCCTGCAACTGCGACATCAGCAACGCCGAGGCAACCCTGTCGGGCTGCAGCACGACGAAGGCGCGCGGCTTGGTCAGGCCGTGATCGTCCTGGTCGCCGACGACCGCCGCCGCCAACACGGCCTCATGGCTGACCAGCGAGGCTTCCACCTCAACCGGGCTCACCCAGATGCCGCAGACCTTGAACATGTCGTCGGTCCGGCCGCAAAATGTGTAGATCCCGTCGGCATCGCGCGTATAGCAGTCACCGGTCACCGCCCATTCGCCGAGGAACGTCCGGTGCGTCTTCTCGCGCTGGTTCCAATAGCCGTCCGCCATGCTCTCGCCACGCACCAGCAGTTCGCCGGCTCCCGCACCCTCGATGTCGGCGCCGTCTTCATCGACGAGGCGTACGTCATAGCCGGGGACCGCGCGGCCGCAGCTGCCATAGCGCACCGCTCCCGGACGATTGGAAAGATAGGCATGCAGCATCTCGGTCGAGCCGACGGCATCGAGAATGTCGACACCGGTGACCGCGGCCCATCGCTTGCCGATCTGCGCGGGCAGGGCTTCGCCTGCGGAAATGCAACAGCGCAGCCGATCCGATCCGGCGCCCCGACCCAGTCCGGGTTCATTGAGCAGCCTGGCATAAAGCGTCGGCACGCCATAGAAAATGCTCGGCCGGTGCTGCGCAATCAGCGCCAGCACATGCTCCGGTGTTGCGCGGCCCGCCGAGAGCACGGCGGCGGCACCGACCGACAGCGGGAACGTCATCGCATTGCCGAAACCGTAGGCAAAGAACAACTTGGCGACGGAAAAAACCAGATCTTCGGCGGTGATGCCCATGACCTGGGCGCCAAAGGTCTCGGCGGTGAAACGCAGGCTGCCATGGACGTGGCGCACGCCCTTCGGTTTGCCGGTGGACCCTGACGTGTAAAGCAGGAAGGCGAGCTCGTCCGCGCTGGCGGCGGCCGGGCGACTATCAGCGCCGCCGGCGATGAACGTCGCGAAGTCCATGCATCGCGTGGGTGGGGCCTCGCCGCTCGCGGCATCCCCCGCGACCACGATGAGGCGCAGTGCCGGGATGTCGGCCAGCCCCGCGGCAAGCGCCGGCAGCAGGGCGGCCGACACGATTGCCACGTCCGCCCGGCAATCTTCCAGAATGGTGCGGATCTGGGCCGCCGGCAGCAGCGTGTTGACCAGCGCCGGCACAACGCCCGCACGCAGCGCGCCCCAGAAGGCAATCGGGAACGCGATGGTGTCGAGCAGGATCAGCGCGATCCGCATCTCGCGGTGAACCGCTTCGCGCCGCAGGCCGGAAGCGAAGCCGGCGGTTGCCTCGCACAACGCCTGGTAGGTGATCGACCCGGTCTCGTCGATGAAGGCAGTGCGCGCCCCGCGCCCTTCACGGATATGGCGGTCGAGGAAAAAATCAACCGCGTTGCCAGTTGCTTCGGCCCCGAGACCGCTCTCTGCCGCGTGACCGTTGATCGCCATGCTCTACTCCTGACTGAAGATGCGACCATCTTCCATGTGAATTATTCGCGTTGCGAACGGAAGAGTCCGCGGATCGTGCGTAACCACAAGAACGCTGCGCGACATGTCCTTGGCGATCTGAGCGAGTATCGTCATGACGGCATGGCCGTTCTCGCTGTCCAACGCGCCCGTCGGCTCGTCCGCGAGAATAGCGGCAGCATTTCCGACGATGGCACGCGCGATGGCGACGCGCTGCTGCTCGCCGCCACTGAGGTCGTCCGGAAACGCATTTATCTTGCGATCCAGACCGACAATCTCCAGCACTTCCCTCGCCCTGGCGACCGCGGCTGGGCCGCGCATACCACGCACATCCAGCGCCAACCGGACATTGTCCACGGCGCTCAGCGTCGGAAACAGATGATAGGACTGAAAAACAAAGCCGATATGATCCCGCCGGAGTTTGGCCAGGCCGCCGGGCCCCTCGTCCGCCGTTGGATGGCCAGCGACCCGGACCGATCCCGTACCCGGCGTCAGCATGCAGCCGAGCACGGAGAGCAGCGTGGTCTTGCCGCTGCCGGATGGTCCCATCAGAAGCGTCAGTTGACCGCATGCAAGCGACAGGCTGACGCCCTTCAGGGCTTGCACCAGGCCCGCGCCCTTGCCGAAAGATTTCACGACGTCGACAGCTTCGATAACCGGCTCGGTCATTGCCTGAAGACCCTCCCAGGATCGATGTGGGTCACCTGCACGATTGCGGCCATGGCCGAGGCAACGCACATGACGACGGTCAACAGAAACAGACCCGCGCCCAGTTCCGACGTCATCACGATCGGCAACGCCGATTCAGCGGTCATCTTGACAACGGCCAGATCGATGCCCAAAGCCAAGGCAAAACCGATGATGGCACTGAGCAGCGCCTGGCAGATGATGACCTTGTGANNCGACGATGGTGCCGAGCAGCGCGCCCGCGAAAAGAGCCGCCCCGGCACCGGTGCCGAAAAGCCAGAACGCACGGCTGCGGTTGCGAAACTCATCGGGTGCCAGAACCTCGACGTTGGAAAGGCTTGCCAGCAGTTCCTTGCGAATGCCGCCGATATCCGCACCGGGGGAAACATGAACGAGGAAATAGGAAACCTTGGTCGGCGGCGTTCCCATATAGGACTGAGCCCGGTCAAGCGACGTGAAGACATAAGGTGTCGTCGTAAATGACCGGATCCCGCTGGTAATCGCCACCACCTGCGCCGTTTGATTGCGGATTTCGGTGCTGTCGCCAAGTCCCGTGACTCCAAGCCGGGCGAAATATGTCTTGTCGACAGCGACGGCGTGAGGGCCCGAGAGGGCGCCGAGGGTGCCTTGGACAAAATTCCAAGGGCGCAATCCGGCGTCAGTGTCGGTTGA
Organism: Acetobacteraceae bacterium; assembly: GCA_003164455.1. GTDB lineage: Bacteria > Pseudomonadota > Alphaproteobacteria > Acetobacterales > Acetobacteraceae > Rhodovastum. The sequence continues at coordinate 4,127 of PLTJ01000421.1, read as the reverse complement.
ACCGACAACGAACACCGGTGTCGTGCCACCGCTCGGCACTGTCCATTCCGCGAATCCGATGACCACCGGTACGGCCTGCGTGACCCCCTGGACCGATAATACTTTGGTCCGGTCACGTGCATCCAGCAGTGAGGGATCTTCGAAACACTTGGTTCCGAGCGGCACGATCCAAAGATCCGCGGTCGTATGATCGATCATTGTCGTCACCATGCGCTCGAAGCTCAGATAGAGTCCGAGCTGGATGGTGACCAGAACGATGGAGAAAACGATCCCGACGACGGTGGCGACGAATCGCAGCCTGTCCTGAAGCAGATTTCGGGACGCCAGTTTAAGGATCAACGGCATCGCGCGCCTCAACGAACAGGGAGCGATTGCCGACGGGCAATGTTCGGCGGCTGGACATTTCGATGGTCGTTCTCATTCGGGTTCCCGCGACCAGAAGCTCCTCGGAGAGAATGGAACCAACGCCCACGCGTCGCTCCGCCCCGATAAGTCGCGAACCGACCGGAACGAAGCGCAAGGCCGCGACCGTCGCCCAGGTCAGCAGCAATGTAGCGCCAAAAACGATCATGACCTTCGCGATGGCGAACAACGCCACGCCGAGCAACGCGTATTGCAGCCAGACGATAAATACGTAATGCAGCAGATACAGGCCAAAAGCGCTGTTTGCCAGATTGTCGAGGATCCGCGAACGTCTCTCGCCAAACCGCAGGCATCCGGCCATCACGAAAAAACAGCTGCTTGTGCAAGCCAACGCAAAGCTGATGCCGACGGCGACCTGCAGTCCGACCGGAGTTGACGCCCGGTAGGTCATTGCCAGCGCGGTCAGTCCCATCCAGAGCACGAAGGACGCGAGCGCGCGGGCAAACCAGGCAGCCCAGTGCCGTGCCAGCATTCCTTCGGGGGCAAGCAGACCGCGTTCGAGGCCACAGGCGCCAACCCCGAGACCGGCAAAATAATACACCGCATAGAGCAACGGGCGGCAAAGCTGAATCGCGAACGGCCCATGGTCGGACCAGACCCATGGCGTAAAGGCAAGCGCCAGAGGGACATAGGCCAGCGCGGAGGCCACGACCAGGCCGACGAAATACCGGCCGGGACGACTGGCGGCACCCGACGACCATCGGCTGAGAGAATCAACCCATTGGGGTGCCCAACGATGCACGCCGGCGGCCATGATGGCCAAGGCCAGGAGTTGCCATATGAACCACATCGGCCCGTTGGGCCAGAAGGGCAGCGCCAGATAGTGCCGCGCGTAGGCGCCCAGGCCGGGATCGACCGCGGTCACCCGATAGACCGGATAAAGCGCGAGCGGCATGACGACGATCAGCGCGAAGGCGAATGGCACGCCCAGCCGCAGCAATCGGTCGCTGAGAAACTTCCGGCGTCCCTTGCGCGCAAGACTCGACCACGTGAACAAGGCCGACAGGAAAAACATCAAGGACATCAGATAGACGTCCTGTGACGCACAGAACACGTCGAAGCCGAACCAGCGGTGGGCATCGACGATGGGAAAGGCGCGCCACTCATAGGGCGGGCTGTCGAACGCATACGCCGAAGGACCCAGGGAGCCGAGATAGGCCAGGACAGAGTGGAAGGCCAGCACGGTGAGAATCACAACAGCCCGCAGGTTGTTGAGCGCAATGCTGGTTCCGGTCCTTTCCTTTCGCTCACTCATCGCTTCGATACCGATCGCCTCACGTTGGAGTTAAGCCATGCCCGCGCCGAGCCGATCGGGCGGTTTCACCAGGTAGCGCAGCACACTATCTCGACTTTGCCGGTGCCGNNCGGGCTGCGCGCGGCCACAAAGCACCACCGCCACGACCAGCACCCCGTTGAAGGCACGACCACCCACTGAGAGCCGACAACGAGGCCTAGCGCGCTCCTGTCGTATCCTCAGGGGCCCTGACCATATTCCGCGGAGGCTTGCGCCGGCAGGATCGGAAACTACCTATGTGCGGCCGTGGCAATCATGCCGCGCGAGGGAACCCGGCCGCCCGCGGCGCATTCGCTTCCTCCGGCCACTTACACCTTGCAAATTTGCCCGGTTCACGCGATATTGATAGACAGCTGAAATAGGCAGCTGGAAATTTCGGTTCAGCCGGTCGCTAACGTTGACCCGCAGCCCAGCAGGGCAGCGTGCACCCCAATCTCTGGACACTCCCGGACGGTCTGACCGCGACCGCTTCGACGTGACGCTGAAAGCCCCGGACTCGCTCAAGGTAATGCGCGTTTCCCGCCTGTTCGGCGAGTGCTGTTACGTGCCTCGGGACACGACCGGATCGGGCGCGCCCGCCGATCAAATCATATGGTAAGGCCATTTCGTGATGAATCGGAAGTCATTCGGACGCAACGCCGCCTTGGCCGGCATCGCCGCGATTGCCTTTGCGGGCCTTCCCGTCCGTGCCGCGACCGGCCCCGGGACTTCGCCCGCCGCGCCCAGCCGACAAAACGGGATTTGCGCCGGTTCCACCGCGTCGATCAAGCAGCTTGCCACCATCGATAATAACCGCGACGGCAGTTTCCAATGCCTCGGCCTGTCCATGGATGGCGACACGGTCAAGGGGATCCGCCTCGAGACGCATCGGTTCGTGTCCACTGGCACGAACACCGAGTCCGATCAGGTCAAGATCGCGGAATTTCCGATGGCGGTGGTCGAAAGCAGCCATGGCGCGGTTCTGGACGGCGTTCCGGGCCATGACGCCATCATCCTGCAAGGGCATTTCACCACACCATCGGGTATGGCGACGCTGGTGACATCCTACCTTTATAACGGCTTTACCAGCGAATACCGCAGTTGCCAGATGACGCTTGCCCGGGCGCCGGACGCCAGTTGGCGCCTGGTCGATCGCTTCGATCGAACGGTCTCGCGTATCGTCGTCAGGACCCGCGAAATTCCTTTGATCGGCGCCTTTGGTATCGCCAACCTCGACGGCGCCTGCGCGTAGCGGGCACAATCCGTCAGAAAGAGCCGGCGGTCAGGGATCGGGTGTAGCGTATGAGCGTGCAGAAGCAGTTGTTGACCTGGGCCTTGCGCCACTGGGTCAAGCCAAATTCATTGCGTAATCAGGACATAACTGCCTCGCGCGCGCTCACTGCAAGAGTGCCGTTTCGGGCGAAGCTGGCGCCGGGCTGGCGCATTCGCGCCGAGCATGGAACCGCGCTCAAGGGCGAATGGATCGAGCCCGCCGCGCCGACCCACGTGGGGTGCATCTTGTACCTTCATGGGGGCGCCTATGTCGCGATGTCGGCCCGGACTCATCGTTCGATAACCTCGCGTTTGGCGGCCTGGAGCAACGCGCGCCTGTTCGCCCTCGATTATCGCCTGGCGCCCGAGCATCCTTTTCCGGCGGCGCTCGAGGATGCGCTGGCGGCCTATCGTGCGCTGATCGCCACCGGCACGCTGCCGTCCCACATCGTCATTGCCGGCGATTCGGCCGGCGGCGGCCTCGCTTTGGCCCTGCTTCTCGCCCTGCGCGCCGCGAAGGACCCGCCGCCGGCTGCCGCGGTGTTGTTCTCGCCCTGGACCGATCTTGCCGCGACGGGGAAGAGCATCATCGACAACGATGCGGCCGACCCGATGTTCTTCGGGTCCTGGGTCGCGGCGGTCGCGCGGCACTATCTCGCCGACACGCCGGCGACGAATTCCCTCGCGTCGCCGGTTTATGCTGATCTGACGGGCCTGCCTCCGCTGCTGATCCAGGTGAGCGACGACGAAGTGCTGCTGGATGATTCGCGCCGCGTGGTCGCGAACGCCAGACGCGCCGGCGTCGATGTGACGCTGCAGGTCTGGCGGGGACTGCCGCATGTCTGGCAAATGTTCGCGCCGATCCTGCCCGAGGGCCGTGCCGCGCTGCACTCCGCCGCCGCCTTCATTCAGGCGCGGCTGACACCCGCCCGCGCGGACGCCGGGCTGGCGCCGGGCTGAGCTGGGGAAAGAGCGCTCCCCGATTGACCCGCGCGATGGTCGCCGCCAGAACAGGGCGATGTTGCCTTCTGCCTCCTGGATTCTGACCGAGGACTATGCCGGGCTGCGGGCGCAGGCGCTCGGCCTTGCCGAGGCGGCTGGGCTCGCGCCCGAGGTGCGGGTGTTGCGCCCGCTCGGGCTGTGGCGGCGCGTGCCGGCG
>PLTJ01000334.1:165-3241 GCA_003164455.1 Acetobacteraceae bacterium | reverse complement strand
GGTCGTGCTGGACATCGGCACAAGCCGCATGCGCCTGACGACAAAACCTGAATCTTGTCCAAATATCCGCCAAAATAACTCCGGGCTGAATTGGTAAAACCCGTGTCCAAGTTGATTATTGGCTCCATTTATACTAAAAAACATTCCGCCTATTTTGAGCATTTTCTTAACATTGTCGATGGCTTGCGGAAAATTGAATATGTGTTCTAGTGTTCCACCATCTATAATGCAGTCAAATTTTTCTACCAAGTCGTCTGGTATAGGATCGTTCATGTCATGGATTATGGTGGCGCCTTCAAAATTAGAAATATCCAGCGATTGCGTAGTGCGTGCTCCGATATACATCAGCAATGGTTCGGCGTGGCCGTCTTCGGATTTGAGATCCGAGAGTGGAACTGTGATATTGTGCTGTTGGAGAACCTGGCGGACATGATCGGAGTCTGTAAGGTTAACCCCTTGCCGACCCAGGAAGAGAGTGTCTCCGAGATCCTGCCCTCGATAGGTCAGCAAGAAATCCAAAACGTAGACATCTACACCCATCGAACAACCTCCCATAGTGCTCCACCGTGCCAACTGGTGGCATTTGGCGAACGGTGTATCAGGCCCCTGGTCACCCGACTACGTCCCGACGGCCGCGGCGGGGCGGCTGGCGAGCGCGTCGAGGGTTTGCAGCAGGGCCTCGATGGGCACGTCATAGTCGCCGTTCTGGTCCGGCGCTGGATAGCGGTCAGTCGGCACGTGGCGGCCGACCAGGAAACCGTACCCCAGGCCGCAACACGAGGCCATCGACCAATAGGCCGGCTGCACGCTGGCCGGGTTGAACAGCTCGATCACGGTAGTGCCGGGCCGGCAGAACAGAATGTTGGCGAGCGCCACGCCGTTCTCGCCCACCACCACGCTGGCCTGCCGCATCGCCGCGATCTGCTGCGTCAGCGGCATCGCCTCGAAATCCGCAATCTGCGCCCCACGCGCCTGTAATGCCGCGGCGAGCGCCTCGAAGTTGCGTACTTGCCGCTGAGCGCTGCCGCGATGGATGTAGACGATCGGGCCGAGCCCGGGGGCACTGGCCGCCGCCTCGGCCGCGGCGGCGAGCCGGTCCGCCGCAAGGCGGCAATAGGGCGACACACTCCAGAGATCGAATGCGCTGGTGCTGAGGAGCAGCTCGCAGGTCAGTGCCTCGTCCTGCGCTTCCGCCTCCACCCAGGCGGGGTCGATACCCAGCAGTTCCAGCGTCTGCGCCTGGAACGATCCAGGCGGCAACGGCGGTAGCAGCAGCTTCAGGTCGGGGAAGTGTCCGCGCGCCTGCATGAACGCGACCAACCGGGGCAGCGCCTCGATCAGCCAATGCGCGTAGTTACGCCACGCACCGCTGTGGCCGAGCATGTACGTGCCCGCGAGGTGGCGCGTCGTCAGGCCGCCCTGTAGCAGGATGCCCGCCGCCGACACGGCGCGGACGGCGGGTGCGCCTTCGTTCGCCGTCACGTTCCGCATGGTGTCGTGCAACACTTTGCCCTGGAACAGCACCACGCCCTCCCGGCCGATCACCGTGCCGCCGGGCAGGCAGGCCACGACCGCATCAACGGTGCGGTAGCGGCGATAATCGGGGGCGTCGAAATACTTCCCGAACGGGGCGAGGCTGGTATCGACCGGCGATCTGACCAGAAATGGCACACGGTCGATTGTCCGCGGGGGTACCAGCACCGCAGATGGGCCGGCACGCTTGTCCCGGATCAGCGCATCGAGCCACGGGCCGACCGGCACGGCGCGGCCAGCCGCCGGCGGTTGAGCGGCCTGCGGCGGTGCCATCGACCCCGGCAAATAGGTCAGGTACCAATCGATCCATTGATCGAAGGTNNTCCTCGCCGACGAACACGTTGCTTTCCGCCGCCCAGTGCCGCGCGCCCTCGACCAATTGGTCGTAGGGCAGGCCGAACACACTGCGGAGGGCTGCGATACCGAAAAGCTGTGCCAACACGAAGAACATCAGTTCGCCGGTCGGATGGGCGTGCGTCCAGAACAACCGCCTCGTGCGAAACTGCGACATCACGTAGGCGGCTACCCGCACGTCGCAGCCCTGCTCGCGGGCAAAGCAGTTGCGCACCGCGAGTTCATGGCTGCGCGCCAGGTTCACGACCGTGTCCAGATCGGTGGCGTCGTAGGCGGCCCGCCGCGCCGCCGGGTCGGGCACGGTCTGGATGATCTTCAACGCCAACCGGTCACCCATGGGAAACGGAATGCGCCCATACGGCGCACCCGGCTCCGGCACGTTGCGCGGGTCTTCGGCCATCAGCGGCCAGAGGCTGGCGAAGTGCAGCGTCGGCACCGTGATCCTGACACAGGATTCCGGCAGCAGCGCCCGCTCCTCGGCGGTGAGCGTGCCCGAATCCTGCCGGGGCGCCGCCTCTTCGATCAGGATGCCACAGCGCGCCAGTAATTCGGGGGGCACGGCCGGGCGTCCGCCCGGCACAATCTGCGACAGGTGCAGCTCGGCGCGCTCGTCCAGGCCAGGGATGGTGCGGAAATGGTTGAGAATCGCCTCGATGATGCAACTGCCCGCCCCGACGACCAGCACACCGCTCATGCGACCTCCCGCGCGATCAGCCCGATGAGATCGGCCTCGACGGCGGTCTCCTGCAACTGTCCGGGCGCGCCGCCAAACATCCCGGCTTTCCCCTTCTGCAACCGCTCAAGGATCTCGATACGCGTCATGGGTCACTCTTGGTTCGTTCCGGGTCGATCCGTCCCGCTACCGAAATCTAGCGGTTCCGTGACCCGCATGAAAGCGCCGCTTCACCGTGTTGGCCGTGGCGGGGTCGTCGTTGCGTCGATGGTCATTCAGGAGCGATCCAGCTCGGCCGCCAGTTCGGGCAGCGCGGTGAACAAATCGGCGACCAGGCCGTAATCGGCGATCTGGAAGATCGGCGCTTCCTCGTCCTTGTTGATGGCGACGATNNACCTTGCTGTCCTTCATGCCGGCCAGGTGCTGAATGGCGCCGGAAATGCCGACCGCGATATAGAGCTCGGGGGCGACGATTTTGCCGGTCTGGCCGACCTGGTAGTCGTTGGGAACAAAGCC
>PLTJ01000334.1:0-135 GCA_003164455.1 Acetobacteraceae bacterium | reverse complement strand
AGATGACCACGCGCGCGGCGGTCAGTTCCGGGCGCTCGCTGGCGGACAGCGCGGCCGAGACGAAGCGGCCGGGGCTCGGCAGGTCGGTGTCGGGCACCGCCGCGATGGGGGCGTTGCCGCCGTCGGTCACCACAG
>PLTJ01000299.1 GCA_003164455.1 Acetobacteraceae bacterium | reverse complement strand
CCGCTTCCGCCGCCTCGGCCAGCACGAGGCAGGGCGTTCCCGGCAACTCCTGGGCGCCGTCTTCCGCCGTCATGCGCTCCAGCCGCCAGCTTCGCGCCGAGCCATGCTGGCGTTCCACCAGCGCCAGCCCCTTGGCCGCGAGGTCGTAGTCGGGCGTGTCGTGCCAGGTCAGCCGCAGCGGCGTGGCGCGCCATCGCCCGTTGCCGCGCAGCAGGTATGGCAGCCGGCGCACCTCCCCGGGGGCCAGCGCCAGTTCCAACACCAGGGGTCGGGGGGCTGAGGGTGCGGTGTCATCGGCGCTGCCTGGTGCGTCCGGCGTGGGGTTCATGGGGTCAGTCCGTCAGCTCCGGCAGGTCGCGCGGGCGCAGGAAGCGCAACAGGTGTCCGCCGCCCTCATCCAGGGTTCGCCATGGCCCCGCCACCGCGAACTCGGCCAGCGCCCCGGTCGGGTAGCCCTCGACAAGATTACGCGCCGCCGGCGCGCCCATGGCCTGCGGGCCGACCAGCAGCAGGGCCAGGTCGTGCAGTCCCGGGTTGTGGGCCAGCAGCAGCACGCTACGCGCCGTCTCGGCCACCCGGTGCAGCACTTGCAGCATCTGGGCCGCGCTGACCAGGTAGAGTCCATCCATCGGCTCGATCAGCGGCGTATCCTGCCACGGTTCCAGCGCTTCCATGGTCTGCAACGTCCGCCGCGCCGAGGACACCAGCACGACGTCGGGTTCCAGGCCCAATGCGTGCATGGCGTGCCGCATCGCCGCCGCGGCCTGCCGGCCCCGGGCATTCAGCGGGCGGGCATGATCGGGCATTTTCGGGTCGTCCCAGGACGACTTGGCGTGACGCATCAGCAACAACTGGCGCAAGACGGACCCTGTTACGGTTGTGGCCCGGAGTGTGCCACGTCCAGCGGCTTTTGTCGTGGCCGTGACGAAGCATGGCCCGAGGCGCTGCCCGTCACCACAGGGGCCCCCGTTACCGCGCCGCCAGCCTCCGCGCCCACCGCAGCCCGCCCTCCAGCCAGCCCGCCGCCATCTCGTGTCCGCCCGGGTGCAGGCACAGCTCCAGCGTGCGCCGCGTCCGGCACGTCCACACCTCGCACTCCAGGCCACCGCTCAGCGAGTGCGGCTCCGGCGGCGCGGTGCAGCGGTCGGTCTCGCGCCAGATCGCGAACCCGCGTCCGATGTCGGCCTGCCGCCAGTGCTCGCGGATCGCCCGGCCCGCCAGCGGCACCGTCTCATCGGCGGTGCCGTGGACATGGCGCAGGTTGACCGGCGCCGTGCAGGCCGTCGGCATGCGCTCCCAGAATCCGCCCGAGAACGGCAGGAAGGCGGCAAATCCCAGCGGCGCGAAACAGGCCATGTCCCACACCATCGAGGCACCATCGCTGAACCCGCCCAGCACAACCAGCCGCGAATCGACCGGCCAATGCCGCTTCACGTCGCCCACCACGCTGCGCAGAAACGTGCGGTCGTCGCGCTCCTGGTGGGGCGAACCCTCGTGCGCCCAGGCGCCGTTCAGCCCGTTCGGCGCCACCAGCAGGAAACCGAGCGCCGCGGCCGGCCCCGCCACGGCCGGATCGGCCAGCACGTCGGCGGCCCTGCCGGTGTAGCCGTGCAGGAACACCAGCACCGGCAGCCTGGCATGGCCGTCCCAGCCCGGCGGCGCCTGCACGCGATAGCTGCCGCCGTCGGGCAACCGGCACGGGTCGCAGGATTCCGCGGCCACGGCAGTCCCCGAGACGGCCAGCAGCAGAAAAAAGACGAACGCGGCGCGCATCCGCTCAATTCTCCCCGGGCAGGTCGATCCACGACAGATGTCCCCCTTTCCCAGCCCCGGTGTCCAGGAAAACCGCCGCTCCGCCCGCCGCTCCGCGGGCTGTCCATGGCCGGCCGTCCGGGCTGCGGTTGTCGTGCCCGCAATACACCGTCAGATCAGCCGGAATGCGATCCACCCAGTTCAGCACCCGATCGGGGAAGCCGTCGGGCCGGCGCTGTCCGGTGACCTGGCCGAACAGCGCGCGCGCCAGCGGCCCCTCCGGCTTGCCGCCGAAGGGCGGCGGCGCCTGGTGCAGCATGGCGGTATGAAAGCCGGCATGGACGAAAAACGCCTGACCGCACCGCAGCCAGGCCGGCGCCGCGGCGATCGCCGCCAGCACGCGCCCGCGCAGAGCGTCGTCAAGTTGCGCCGCCGTCGCCCGCAGCGCCGCGTCGGCCTTCACCGCCCGCCCGGACAGCAGCCGCGCCAGCTTGTGATCGTGGTTGCCCAGCAGGAACAGGCCGCGCCCGCGCTCCAGCAGGTCGAGCGCGATGCCGAGCGCGCCGGCATTGTCCGCGCCGCCATCGATCAGGTCGCCGAGTTGCACCACGAACCGGTCGGTCGCCGCCGCCAGGGCAAAGGCACGGGCATCGCCGTGCACGTCGCCGACCACGCGAAGCGGGACACCATGTGGAATCACGCCGGCATCACCTGGGCCGGCGGCAGCGGATCAGGCCGGACGTTCAAGCACGATCTGCCCGACATCCGTCCAGCCCGCCCGGAATCCGGTTTCGCAATAGGCCAGGTAGTATTCCCACAGCCGCTTGAACCGGTCATCGGCCGGCCGCGCCTGCAACCGCACCGCGCCGGCGACGCGCGGCCAGGCCGCCTGGAACCGCGCCTGCCAGCGCGCCAGCGTCTCGGCGTAGTCGCGGCCGAACCACAGCTCGGCCGACCACGCCAGCCCGGCGCGCTTCGCCTCCTGATGCAGCCGCTCGGGGCTGGGCAGCATGCCGCCGGGGAATACGTGGCGCTGGATGAAATCGGCGCCGCGCCGGTAGTTGGCAAAGAACCGGTCGGCGATGGTGATGATCTGCAGCCCGGCGCGCCCGCCCGGCGCCAGCCGCTCGCGCACCGCGCTGAAGAACGCCGGCCAGTATTTCTCGCCCACCGCCTCGAACATCTCGATGCTGGCGATGCGCTCGAAGCTGCCGCGCACGTCGCGGTAGTCCTTCAGCAGCAGATCGACCCGCTCGGCCACTCCGGCGTGGACCATGCGGGCCTTGGCGTAGGCCAGTTGCGCCGGCGACAGCGTGATGCCGGTCACCCGCGCGCCATAGTCGCGCGCCGCCACCTCGGCGAAGCCGCCCCAGCCGCAGCCGATCTCCAGCACGCGCATGCCGGGCTTCAGCTCGAGCGCCTGGCACATCCGGTGCACCTTGCGCAGTTGGGCGGCCTCCAGGGTGTCGTCGTTCCCGCCGAACAGGGCCGAGGAATAGGTCATCGTCGGGTCGAGCCAGGCGGCATAGAACTCGTTGCCGATATCGTAGTGATCGACGATGTTGCGCCGCGCGCCGCGCCGCGTGTTAGGCCGCAGCAGGTGCTGCAACCGCGCCAGCGCGCGCATCCAGGGCCGGCCGGCCAGCAGCGTCTGCCACTCGGCCTCGTTCTCGGCCACCAGCATCATCACCGCGCGCAGATCGGGCGTGTCCCACAGCCCCTCCAGGTAGGCCTCGGCCAGGCCCAGGCTGCCGCCGGTCAGCAGCCGGCGCACCGCGCGCGGGTCCTTGACGATGAAGGTGGCGACGGTCCCGGGGCCGGCCGCGAAGGTGTGCCGGACCCCATCGGGCAGGACGATGGTCAGCGAACCCCGGTGGATCAGCCGCGCCACGTGCAGCAGCAGCCGCAGCCGGCGGTCGGATGGCGCAGTCGCGGACATCGAACAACCACCTCCCATCGCATCAGGCGATTAGAAGGAATGAGTACCGCAAAGCCGGAAACATGGACAAGAAATGAATACGCAGCTGTGCCCGGCCGAGAAAGCAAGGCGAGGGGCGCGGACTCCGTATGGTGACCGTTCCCTCTGTGTCCACGGAGGAGCGAAGGCATGTCCAGGCGCCCCGCGAAGGCCGATTTTCCGGTGTCCAATATCCGGCGGTATCTGGAGCCGGGTCCCATTGTGCTGGTGACGTCGGCCTGGCAGCGGTTCCCTCCGCTGCGGTGAAGGCCCCGCTGATTGCGGAGTGTCACGCGAACTTCGAATGCCGGCTGGCCGACGACGCCCTGGTGGAGAAGTACAACTTCTTTATCTTCGAAGTGGTGCGGGCGCATGTCGCCCCGTCTCCGAAGCACCCGGAGACGATCCACTATACCGGAGATGGTGTGTTCATGGTCGTCGGCAAAATCATCAGCCGCCGCGCGCAGTTCTGGCCGAAGTATCTCTGACCGGATTGCCCGGTCCGATGCCGCGTGGTGGCGGGTGAGGACCGCGTAAGACTTTCTTTACTTTTGCATGCGCAGCATGACGCCAGCAGGAGGTCTGGTGCGATGAGTGTCATCTCGGGCATTGGAACGAGCGCGTCATTCCTGTCCCCGTTTGCCGCCGGGACTGGTGGCAAGGGCGGGGCGAATGCCGACGTCGGGTCGGGCGGCAATGCCGGCGGCGCGTCGGCCAGCAGCACTGGCGGCGACACGACGACGACGGTCACCAACCCCGATGGCTCGACGACCACGACGGTGACGGACTCCGCGGGCAACATCATTTCCATCACCACGACGCAATCGCCGCAGAACGCTCAGCATGTAGCCGGCAACACCGCCAACGTCCTGGCCAGTCCGGGTTCGCCCCGGTCGCTGAACATGACCGTCTGAACCGAGGTTATCCGCGGCTAGTTCACGGACTCGCCGGGGTAGATGCCATACAGATCCGCGCGCCTGAGGAAGCCGCGGTAATCGTTCACCTGCACCTCGCACCACTCCGTCTTGGCATCGCAGGTGCGGAGCTGGCCGACCACGCCGGGTTTCAACCGTGCCACCGCCGCGGCGGTGGCCGAGGCCGTGTGGCGCATCACCTGCTCGTCGCCTTTCACCACGAAGCTGCGCCGGCCCGTGAGGGTGGCCTGGTGCACCCAACCCTTCACGCCGTCCTGGTCCTCGATCAGCCGCCAGACCTCGAACTCGCGCTCGATCTGCACCGGCAGGTTGACGCGGTGATAGACCCAGTCGATCGGGTAGNNAGGTTGACCTCGTCCGCCTTCAGGCTGGCCCAGCGTGGCAGCGGCATGCTGGTGACGCTCCCCTTGGGCGACTCCACGGTGGCGGCGTTGGGCGGTTGGGCCGTGGCGGCGGGCTCGGCGGCTTTCGGTGCTTCCTTGCCGGCGACCGGCGCGGCCACCGCCGCACCGGCGACGGGCTTGGCGGGGGCGCCCGGCTTGGCCGGGGCGGGTTTCTGGGCGTGCCCAGTGGCCGGCGCTCTCACCACCGGCGTCGGCGCCGGTTTGGCGCCCGGCTTCACCGGCTGGCCCGGCGCACTGTGGCCGAGCACCGACTTCGCCCGCGGCGGCTTTTGGGCCTTGTGAGGGGCGGCCTTCTGCACCGCCGTCCGGGGGGCCGCGACGGGCGGCTTGGCCGGCGCGGCCGCGGCCCCCCGTTCGGCTGCCGTTGGCTGATGCAGCGAGCCCGCTGGCGGTGACGTCTGAGGCGGCTGGGTCTGGGCCATGGCCGCCGACGAAGCTAGTTGTGCCGCCACGACAGCCACCAGCACGATGGAAAAACCGTTCATACCCGCATCCGTGCCAACCCGACGCGTATCGGGTCAAGCGCCAAGCTTACAGGGACAGCATTTGCCCGCCGGCACAGGCCTCCAGGAAGGTCGCGACCCCCACCACCTGCACCCCCGGCATCAACTGCTCGGGCGCGATCGCGTCGAGTCGTACGCCGGCCTCGCAGGCCATCAGCCGTACGCCGAGTTCCACCGCCGCGTCGCGCAACTCGCCGATGCCGGCTACCCCGCGCGCACGCACCGCCGCGTCGCGCCCGGGCTCCTGCAGAGCGGACCAATCCGTGCATAGCGCCCGGCAGCCCTCGTTGGTGGCGAACAGCACCACGCGGCGCCCCAGGGCCGCCGCGCCGGCGGCCAGGACAAAAGCGTAGTGGGCACGTTCGTGCGTGCCGGAAATCAGCAGGATACCGAGCGGTTCAGACGACACAGGCGGGGCCCTCCGTGTTGGCATGAGCGGACAGATCATGCAGCGTGGCGTTCGGGCCACAGGCCCGGCAGTTCGGATCGGGGCGCAGGCGCGCGGTGTGCATGCGGCTGGCCAGCGCGTCCCAAATCAACAGACGCCCGGCCAGGCTGTCGCCGATGCCGAGGATTTCCTTCAGCACTTCGGTGGCCTGCAAGGTGCCCATGACGCCGACGACCGCCCCCAGCACGCCGGCCTCGCCGCAACTCGGCACCATGCCGGGCGGCGGCGGCTCGGGATAGAGGCAGCGGTAGCAGGGCCCACCCGCATGCGGCTTGAACACCGAAAGCTGGCCCTCGAAGCGCAGCACCGCCGCCGAGACCAAGGTGCGCCGGGCCAGTACGCAGGCATCGGCCAGCAGGAACCGGGTGGCGAAATTGTCGGTGCCGTCGCAGACCACGTCGTAGTCCGCCACCAGCCCCAGCGCGTTGTCCGGCGCCAGGCGGAGCCGGTGCGTCTGCACCGTCACGTTCGGGTTGATGGCGCGCGCCGCCAGCGCCGCGGAGTCGGCCTTCGCCATGCCGATCCGCTCGGTGGTATGGGCGATCTGGCGTTGCAGGTTGGACAGCTCGACCACGTCGTCGTCCACCACGCCAATTCGGCCCACGCCGGCGGCGGCGAGGTAGAGTATCAGCGGGCTGCCCAGCCCGCCGGNNCCGGCGCCCACCACCAGCACGCTGGACTCCCGCAGCTTGGCTTGGCCGGTGCCGCCCACCTCTGCTAGCAGGATGTGGCGGGAGTAGCGGCTAATTTCTTCGTCGTTGAAATCGAGGCTCATGGGTTCAGCATAGGCGGGCGCGATCGCACCACGAAGACTCGCATTCGCGGGATGGAAGGATTGTGATGAGTCATAGCCATTCGGCCCTGGTGCTGTTTTCCGGCGGCCAGGACTCCACCACCTGCCTGGCCTGGGCGTTGGCGCGGTATTCCCATGTCGAGACCGTGGGGTTCGCCTATGGCCAGCGCCATGCCGTCGAGCTGGACTGCCGCGGCCCGGTCCGGCAAGGGCTGGCGGCGATGCAGGACTGGGGCGAGCGGCTGGGGGACGACCATCTAGTCGATCTCGGGGCCTCGCTGGCCGGCATCGGCGCCACCGCCCTGACGTCCGACGAAGATATCCGGATGACGGCGGAGGGTTTGCCCAGCACCTTCGTTCCTGGCCGGAATCTTGTTTTCCTCGCCTATGCGGGCGCGATCGCCTACCGGCGCGGCCTGCGCCGCCTCGTCGCCGGCATGTGCGAGACCGACTATTCGGGCTACCCGGACTGCCGCGACGATGCGGTCAAAGCCATGCAACTGGCGCTCAACCTGGGCATGGACCGCCGCTTCGTGGTGGAGACGCCGCTGATGTGGGTGGACAAAGCGGCCACCTGGGGGCTTGCCGAGGAGCTGGGCGGCGCGCCGCTGGTCGAGCTGATCGTCGAGCACACGCACAGCTGTTACCTCGGCGACCGTACCACGCGGCACGATTGGGGCCGGGGCTGCGGCACCTGCCCGGCCTGCGAGCTGCGGGCGGCGGGTTGGCGGCGATGGCGGGAGGAGCGGCTGTGACCATCCGGTTCCTGCATGCGGCCGACATCCACCTGGACAGTCCGCTGCGTGGGCTGGAGGCCGACCCGGGCGCGCCGGTCGAGCTGATCCGCGGCGCCACGCGCCGGGCGCTGGGCAAACTGGTGGACCTGGCGCTGGACGAGGACGTGGCGCTGCTGCTGATCGCCGGCGACATCTACGACGGCGACTGGCCGGATTACGGCACCGGGCTGTTTTTCGCCGCCCAGATGGCGCGGTTGACCCGGGCGGGCCGGCGGGTGATCGTCATTCGCGGCAACCACGACGCGCAGAACCGCATCACCCGCACGTTGCGCCTGCCCGAGGGCGTGCGGGTGCTCGACCACTGCAAGCCGGAAACGGTGGAACTCGCCGATCTGGGGCTGGCCGTGCACGGCCAGAGCTTCGCCGAGCAGGCGGTGAAGGATAACCTGGCGCGGGGTTACCCGCCCGCCATGGCGGGGCGGCTGAACATCGGCCTGCTGCACACCTGTTTCGAGCAGGCCGGCGGCGTGCACGAGCGCTACGCCCCCTGCACCCGCGCCGACCTCATGGATCGCCGCTACGACTACTGGGCGCTCGGCCACATCCACGCCCGCCAGGAGTGGCGCGACCCCTGGATCGTCTTTCCCGGCAACCTGCAGGGCCGCCACATCAACGAGCCCGGGCCGAAAGGCGCCACCCTGGTCAGCGTGGACGAGGGGCGGATCGTGTCGGTCGAGTCCCGCATCGTCGATGATTTCCGCTGGGCCCGCGTGAGCGCCGACGTCACGGGTTGCGAAACCAACGAACAGGCGCTGGCGCGGGTGCAAACGGCCTTGCAGACCGCGCTCGACGCCACCGAGGGGCGTGGCTTGGCCGTGCGGGTGACGCTGGCGGGCGCTACCGCCCTGCACGGCACGCTGGCCGCCGCCGACCTGCGGGTGGATGTGCTGAACGAAGCCCGCCAACTCACCCCGAATTTGTGGATCGAGGGCGTCGAGCTTCGCACCCGGCCGCTGCGCCCGCCGCTGGAAGACCGCGGCGACGCGCTCGGCCTGCTGGCGCGGCGCATCGACGCCCTGGTGGAGGCGCCCCCGGACGACCTGCTCGGCGATTGGCCGGAGCAACTGGAAAAGAAACTGCCGCCGAACACGCTGCCGGACGACCGCAAACCGATCCTGGCCCGCGCCCGCGATCTGCTGCTGGCCCGGTTGGCGGAGGGATGAATGCGCCTCGATAGTTTGATACTCGATAGTTATGGGCCATTCCTAAATCAGGAATTGATCTTCGATCCGGCGCCCGGGCGGATCAATCTGCTCGTCGCGCCGAACGGGGCGGGCAAGTCGGTGCTGCGCGGCGCCTTTTCGGACCTGCTGTTCGACATCGGGCACCAGAGCCCGATGACCTTCGCCTATCCCGCCGCGCGGCTGCGCCTGACCGCGCGGGTGCGGCTGGAGGGTGGCGGCACGCGGGTGCTGATGCGGCGCAAGGGCCAGGGCAACACGCTGTCGGACGGCGTCGCGCCGATTGCGCCGGAGGATTTGCGGACGCTGCTCGGCGGCGCGGACGCGCTTCTGTTCCGCGACCTTTTTGCCCTCGACAGTCATCTGCTGCGTGAGGGTGGGTTGGCGCTCAGCCGCTCTTCCGGCCGGCTCGGGCAGATGCTGTTGGCCGGCAGCGGCGGGCTCGGGGCGGTGCAGCGGCTGCTCGAGGGGTTGGTCCGCGACCGCGACGCGATCGGGCGTGCCGATCACCGCCATATCGCCCGGCCGCTGTGGCGGGCGGCGGCGGATGCGGCGGAAGCGGGACGGCGGCTGACGCAGGCCGCGCTGCGCCCGGATGCCTGGCAGGGCATGGAAAAGCAGGCCGCCGAGGCGGAACGCCAGCTTGCCGCCTTGCGCGAGGAGCGGGTGGCGGTGGCGGCCGAGTTCGTTCGCCTGACCGCGTTGCGGGCGGTGCGTCCCTGGCTGGCGCGGCGCGATGACGCGCTTGCCGTGCTGGCGGCGGCCGGCGACGTGCCGCGGCTGGAGCCGGATTTTGAAACCCGCTGGCGGCGCGCGGTGGAGGAGCATGCCCGCGCCGCCGCCACGGCCACGGAAAGCGTCCGCCATGCCGCGGAAACCGAGGCGGCGCTGGACGGGGAGGCGCCCGACAGCACGCTGCTGGCGGCGGCCGACCGCATCGAACAGGTGCTGCGCGACGGCGTCACCGCGCAGAACGCGGCGAACGACCTGCCCGGCCTCGAGGCCGAATGGCGTCAGGCCGGGCTGGAGGCGGCGCGGCTGCGGCGCGAACTGGGCTGGGACGCAACGGTGCCGGTGCCGGCCGCCCCGGCGGTGCGCGCGGCGCGGGATCTGCTCGGCGCGCGCACGGGCAAGCTGGCCGCCGCCGAGGCTGCCGGGCGCGAACTGGCAACGGCTCGGCGGAGCCTGGAGCGAACGCAGGCCGACCTGTCCGCTCTGCCGCCGGCGGAAGATACCGCCGCG
>PLTJ01000143.1:366-4981 GCA_003164455.1 Acetobacteraceae bacterium | reverse complement strand
GGCCGATCACCCAGTCCGTGTAGTGGGCGAGCGAGTTGACCTCGCGGATGGACATCACCGGGCCTTCGAAGGTCGCCATGCCATAGAAACCGACGGCGGTGACCGAGAAGCGCAGCGCGGGGTCGGTGCGCAGCTTGTCCCAGGCACCCGACAGGGTCATCAGGCCGTTGATCATGCCGCCCCACGACGGCATCCAGAGCATGATGGAGAACGCCATGCCGAGCGTCTGCGTCCAGTCCGGCAACGAGGTGTAGTGCAGGTGGTGCGGACCGGCCCACATGTAGAGGAAAATCAGCGACCAGAAATGCACCACCGAAAGCCGGTAGGAATACACCGGCCGGCCGGCCTGCTTGGGAATGAAGTAGTACATCATGCCCAGGAAAGCCGCGGTCAGGAAGAAGCCGACGGCGTTGTGGCCGTACCACCACTGCACCATGGCGTTCTGCACGCCGGAATAGACCACGTAGCTTTTGGCGGCGAACGGCGAGATCGGGACGGAGGCATTGTTCACCAGCACCAGTATCGCGACCGTCAGGATGAAAGCGAGGTAGAACCAGTTGGCCACGTAGATATGCGGCTCGGCGCGCCGCAGCAGGGTGCCGATGAACACCGCCGCATAGAGCACCCAGACCACCACCAGAAACACCGTGATGTGCCACTCGGGCTCGGAGTATTCCTGGCTGCGCGAGTAGCCCATGACGTAGCTGAGCGCCGCCATGACGATGAAGAAATTGTAGCCCCAGAAGATGAAGTCATGCAGCGCCTCGGGACCGGCGAGGCGGACCCGGCAGGTCCGCTGGACGACGTAGAACGAGGTGGCGAACAGGGCATTGCCGCCGAAGGCGAAGATGGCGGCCGAGGTGTGCACCGGCCGCAGCCGGCCGAAATTGAGGAAACTCAGGCCCAGGTTGAAGGCCGGCCAGCACAACTCGGTGGCAATATAGACGCCGACCAGCATCGCCACGATGCCCCAGAACACCGAGGCGATGGTGAATTTCTTGATGACCTCATCGTTGTAGGAGATCGCCGGGGCGAGGGCCGCTTCAGCCATGGACGCCCCTCCGCGCGCGCGCCGCTTCGGCGCGCCGGATGGCCTTCACCATCAGCCCCCAGTCGAAGGCAACCGCGAAGGCAAACAGGGACAGGCCGAAGAGGTAGATTCCCTGGTCGAGCGCGCCGCCCGCAAGCACCAGGCCGATCAGGCCCAGAAGCGCCACGAAAGCGCCGACAATGATGTCGCCCAGATTCATGCCACACCCCGTTTGTTATGCGCGCGGGCCGGTACCCCAGCGCATGGCCAAGCCCGATCCGGCCGATCCTGGAGCACCCTGCTATGGCGGATGGCCGAGCGGCATTGACCCAGATCAACGCAATGCAGTGCCGGCGCAGCCAGCATGTCGTTGCTGCGAGGAGAAGTCGCGGCCCTCATCTATGGTGTCCAAAACCCGTCAATGACCGAACATCTGGCCTGGCTGGCCGCTCTGTGCGGACCCGGCGGCATCGCCGGCTCCGGCCCTGCGCTGCTGCTCGGCCTGCTGGCGGCCGGTGCGGCGGGCGGGGTGGCGCATTGCGCGGCGATGTGCGGGCCGTTCGTGCTCGGCCAGGTATCCGACCGCCTCGCCCGCGTCCCACTCGAGCAACTCCGCGAATCGGCTCGGCTGTCGCGTGCGCTGCTGCTGCCCTACCACAGCGGACGGCTGACCACCTATGCCGCGCTCGGGGCGCTGGCCGGGCAGGCCGGCACGGCGAGCGGTGCCGGCATCGTGCCGGGTGCCCTGCCCGCGTTCCTGTTGGCATTCGCGGCGGTGCTGTTCCTCTGCCACGCGCTGGCACGCCTGGCCCCCGGACTGCGCCGCGTGCTGCCCGTGCTGGAGCGCGCACCGCCGGCCTGGACGCGCGGCGTGCGCCGCCTGGCAACACGGGTCGATCGCAGCCGCCCCGGCGGCGGCTTCCTGCTCGGCGCGGCGCTCGGCTTCCTGCCCTGCGGTTTTCTTTACGCGGCCATCGCCGCCGCTGCCGCCGCCGGCGGCGCCACCAGTGGCGCGCTGGCCATGCTCGCTTTCGGGCTGGGCACCGTGCCGGGCCTGGTGATCGTCGGCGTGGCCGGGCATGCGGCCGGGCGCGCCTGGCACCGCGGCATCGCTGTCGCGGCGCCGCTGATCATGCTGGCAAACGCCGCCATGCTCGGCGCCATGGCCTGCCAGCGCTTCGCCGCGCTCGCCTGAAATCGCCCGCCCCAGACTGGTCAGGGTGGAAAGCATGCACTAGGCTCGCCGCCACGACAGACTGCATCACGGCGAAACGCCGGACTTCCGGGAGGGTACCATGACGACGCGCAGGCAGATCTTGGGCTACGCATCGGCGTTCGCCGCCGTAGCGCCGACAGGCGAGGCACTGGCTCAGGCGGTCAGCGCCACCGGCAGTAATTTCAATCAATCAGGCCTGATCGGCACGCTCGAAAGCGCCACCCAGGTCAGCACCATCCCGACCTCCTTCAAGGAATCGCCGGCGCTCGCCGAACTGGTCAAGCAAGGCAAGCTGCCGCCGGTGGCGCAACGTTTGCCCAGCGAGCCCCTGGTGCTCAAGCCGCTGAATACCGTCGGCCGCTACGGCGGCACCTGGCGGCGCGGCTTCATCGGGCCGTCCGACGGCGAGAACGGCAACCGCATCAATTCGTCGGACAAGCTGCTGTTCTGGGATGCCTCGGGCAGCAAGATCGTGCCCAGCGTCGCCAAGGGCTGGGAGATGAGCAAGGATGGCAAGACCACCACGCTGTTCCTGCGCAAGGGCATGAAATGGCGTGACGGCGCACCGTTCAACGCCGACGACTTCGCGTTCTGGTATGAGGACATCTATTCGAACAAGGATATCGTGCCGACGCCGATCGCCGACATGTCGCCCAACGGCAAGCCCGGCCGGCTGGTCAAGATCGACGAGACCACCGTCCAGTTCCAGTTCGACGTGCCGTACTTCCTGTTCCTCGACATGCTCGCCGGCGACACCCTGATCGGCGGCGGCCAGTCGGTCCAGCAATCCATCGGCAACTATTTTGGCGCCTACAGCCCGGGCCATTATCTCAAGCAGTTCCTGCCGAAATATTCGTCCGAGGCGGCGGTGAACAAGCTGGCCAAGGATCAGGGCTTCGACAACTGGGGACGCCTGCTGGCCTTCAAGAAGGACTGGCAGCTCAACCCCGATGTGCCGACGCTCGGGCCCTGGCACACCGTCAAGCCGATCAACACGCCGACCTGGACGATGGAGCGCAACCCGTACTACTGGGCGGTCGACACCGAGGGCAACCAGCTTCCCTATATCGACAACGTCGTCATGACGCTGGCCGAGAACCTGGAGGTGGTGAACCTGCGCGCCATGGCCGGCGAATACGACATGCAGGAGCGCCACATCGACCTGCAGAAACTGCCCATCATTCTCGACAACCGCGAGCGCGGCAAATACGACGTCCACCTTGACCTGGCCTACAACGGTGCCGACACCGCGATCCAGATCAACCTCAGCTACAAGGACGATCCGGAAGTGGCGAAGTGGCTGCACACGGCCGACTTCCGCCGCGCGCTGTCGCTTGGCATCGATCGCGACCAGCTCAACCAGACCTTCTGGCTCGGTCTCGGCACGCCCGGCTCGGTGGCGCCCGCCGAGGTGATGCCGGAGAGCCCCGGGCCGGAGTGGCGCAACCGGTGGTCCACCTACGAACCCGATCGCGCCAACAAGATGCTGGACGCGCTCGGCCTGACCAAGAAGGACAGCGACGGGTACCGGCTGCGCACCGACAACGGCCAACGCCTGGTGATCCAGATCGAGGCGGTGGCCGCCATGCTGGACTATCCGAAGCAGATGGAGATGGTGACCCAGCAGTGGCGCAAGATCGGCATCTACGGTGACGTCAAGCAGATGGAGCGCGGCCTCGCCTTCCAGCGCCTGACCGCCAACCAGGAGCAGATCGACATCTGGACCAACGGCGGCACCGAACTGATCTACCTGTTCCCGCGCCACTGCCTGCCCGTCGATCCCACGGAAGCCCATCTCGGCATCGAGATCGCCAAGTGGTATTCCTCCGATGGCGCCCAGGGCATGGAACCGACCGATCCGGAGCTGAAACGTGCGCTCGCGTTGTTCCGCTCGGCGGCCGGACAGCAGGAGGAGGAACGCAACAAGACGGCGCAGGAGATCTGGAAGATCATCATCGAGCAGCAGTACTCCATCGG
Organism: Acetobacteraceae bacterium; assembly: GCA_003164455.1. Lineage (GTDB taxonomy): Bacteria > Pseudomonadota > Alphaproteobacteria > Acetobacterales > Acetobacteraceae > Rhodovastum. The sequence continues at coordinate 758 of PLTJ01000143.1, read as the reverse complement.
CACGGTCGGCCAGTCGCCGGCGCAGTTCGGCGTCCGCATCGTCAGCCGCAAGCTGGGCAACATTCCAAGCCGCGCCTGCATCGCCCAGCATTGCCGCACGGCCGGCACATCGCATCCGGAGACGTGGTTCTACAAGGCGTAAGGCCGCGCAAGCCTGATATCGCGCGCCCGGGCTGGCCATGCCCGGGCGCATCCACTAAGCAGACCGCATCACGGCGAAACGCCGGATTCCCGGGAGGACCATATGGCTACTCGAAGGCAGGTGTTGGGCTACGCCTCGGCATTCGCCGTGGTGGCGGCGCCGGTGGGCGATGCCCTGGCCCAGGCGGTCAGCGCCACCGGCAGCAATTTCAGTGCATCCGGTCTTGTCGGCACGCTCGAAAGCGCCACCC
>PLTJ01000143.1:0-280 GCA_003164455.1 Acetobacteraceae bacterium | reverse complement strand
GCGAGAACGGCAACCGCATCAACTCGTCGGACAAGCTGCTCTATTGGGATGCCACCGGCAGCAAGATCGTGCCTGGCGTGGCAACGAAATGGGAGATGAGCGAGGACGGCAAGACCACCACGCTGCACCTGCGCAAGGGCATGAAGTGGAGCGACGGCGCGCCGTTCACCGCCGACGACTTCGCGTTCTGGTACGAGGACATCTATTCGAACAAGCATATCGTGCCGACGCCGATCGCCGACATGTCGCCCCTCAGCAAGCCCGGCCGGCTGGTCAAGAT
>PLTJ01000404.1 GCA_003164455.1 Acetobacteraceae bacterium | reverse complement strand
AGCGGTTTAGTCCAATGTCGTTTATCAAACAATGCGTTGAGCGGCGGAGCAGGCAACGGTATCACGCCGATACGCGGCACATCACGACGAAGGACGTCCGGTGCAGGAATACAATGCATCCGCTACTTCTTGCGTCCTATCGGAGAGACGCCATTTCCGATGCATCGGCCAAGACGACGCCCGCCGGGGCTGGTGAGCGGATACACCCATGAAAGGACGTGCCTCGATGCCCGGTGCCGACAAAGATCTGCTTCTTGTCGGAGCATCCCGCGGTCTTGGCCTTGCCTTGGCCGGAGAATACCTGAAACGCGGCTGGCACGTTGTCGCCACGGTTCGCGGCACCGCGAGGACGGCACTGCATGAACTCGCTGAGACCGCCGGCGGCGCGTTGGAGGTGGAGAGCGTCGACATCAATCATCCCGATCAGGTCGGCGCGCTACGCGCGCGGCTGGCATCGAGAACGTTCGACATGCTGTTCGTCAATGCCGGGGTCAAGAATGACGATCGGGAAACGATCGCCGACGTGTCGACCGAGGCATTCGTGCGGGTGATGGTGACCAACGCGCTGAGCCCGATGCGCGTCGTCGAGACCCTTAAAGATGTCGTGCTGGCGCATGGCACGATCGCCATCATGTCCTCCGGACTGGGCAGCGTCGCCAACAATGCGAACGGGAATTACGAAGTGTACCGGGGCAGCAAGGCGGCGTTGAACATGTTTATGCGAAGCTTCGCGGCCCGCCACCGGGACGATCCGCGAACCCTGCTGCTGCTGGCTCCGGGATGGGTCAGGACCGATATGGGCGGACCGCAAGCGAGTCTGAGCATCGCGGAAAGCATTCCGAACCTCGCTGACGTCATCACCGCACAAGAAGGAAAAGCCGGGCTTCAGTACCTCGATTATCTCGGCCGGTCGGTGCCGTGGTGAGCGCGCGCTGGCATCGCGGCGGATCGATGGGGGCGGCGAGCGCCGCCGTGAGCGCAGCGCCGAACGACGTCGCGGCGGCAGCGAGGCCCCGCATCATGAGGCGGGCTACGCCCAGGGCAATCGGGTGAAGCAAGGCGAGGGGCTCCGCCCCTCGACCCCGATCAAGGCAGAGCCTTGATAATCCACTACTTTTCGGGGCTGCACCAGCAGCCCATCCTTGAATGGCGATATCATCTGATGGCTGCTGACGCAGCCCCGAAAGTAGTGGGATCAAAGGGCCTCCCGGCCCTTTGCGGGTCGAGGGCGGAGCCATCGCCTTGCTTCACCCGATTGCCCCAGGGTTACGCCGCGAAATAGTTGATATCGGCAGATAACTGACTGACTATTTCATATTGAAGGGGAATGGCCATGTCACATCCCGATTCCCGGATCGCTGCCGTTCGTCGCTTCGGGCGGTTTTACACGCAACGCATCCAGGCGCTGCGAGAGGCCTATCTCGACACGCGTTTCTCGCTCGCGGAAAGCCGGGTGATCTATGAATTGGCCACGCGCGAGGCGGTGACCGCGACGATTCTCGGGCGCGATCTGGGCCTGGACAGCGGCTACCTGAGCCGCATCGTGCGCCGGTTCGAGGCCGACGGACTGCTGGCCCGCGAACGGTCGGAGGGGGACGGCCGCACCCGGATGCTGCGGCTGACCGCGCAGGGCCGTGCGGCTTTTGCCCCGCTCGATGCCCGCCAGGACGCGCTGGTGGCTGACATGCTGGCCGAGTTACCCGACGCCGCGGCGGCCGAGGCGGTCGCGGCGATGCGGCGGATCGAGACGCTGCTGGGGGAGGAACCCGCACGCGGCTGGCTGTTGCGCGGGCTGCGGCCGGGCGATCTGGGTTGGATCGTGGCCCGCCACGGCGCGCTGTATGCGCAGGAATATGGCTGGAATCAGGAGTTCGAAATTCTGGTGGCCCGGATTATCGCCGAGGCGATGGAAACGTTCGACCCTGCGTGCGAGGGCGCCTGGATGGCGGAGCGCGACGGCGTGCCGGTGGGGTCGGTGCTGCTGGTGCGTGTGGACGACGAGACGGCGAAGCTGCGCATTCTGCTGGTGGAGCCATCGGCGCGCGGCCTGGGTATTGGCGGGCGGTTGGTGGAGGAGTGCACCGGTTTTGCGCGCCGGGCGGGCTATCGACGGATCACGCTGTGGACTCATTCGGTGCTTGAGGGGGCGCGGCGCCTTTATGCGCGAGCCGGTTATCGGATTGTCGAGACCCAGCCGTTTCGCGGGTTCGGACAGGAACTGACCAACGAGATCTGGCAGCTCGACTTGTAGCGCGGCGGGGAAGAAAGCTAGGCCGCCGCCGTCAGCTTGCCGGCGCGGCCGAACAGCCAGCCCTGACCGTAATCGACCTTCAGGGCGTCCATCAGCCGGGCCTGCGCTTCGGTCTCGATCATCTCGGCCACCACCCGCGCGCCGACCGAGCGCGCCAACTGCACCATCGAGGCGACGAAATTGCGCTCCTGGGTGCTGCGCAGGGCTCCCTGCACGTAGCTGCCGTCGATTTTGACGAAATCCACCGCGAAATCGCGCAGATAACGGAACGCCGCGTTGCCGGAACCGAAATCGTCGATGCACACCGGCACCCCGGCGGCACGCAACTGGCGAATGGTCGCCGCCGCGCCGGCGATGTCGTCGATCTCCGCGGTCTCGGTCAGCTCGACGATCAGCCGCGACCGGCGGCCGGAGCGCACCAAGCTCGCCTCACCGGCGATCTGCTCCAGCATGCGGGTGCGGAAGGCGGCGCTCTGCATCGACAGGCCCGACACGTTCACCGCCACCGCCGCGCCCGGCGTGGCGTTCAGCGCCGCCAGCGACAGCTCGAGGACGGCCAGGTCGAGTTCCTCCGACAGCCCCACCGCCTCGGCGAAGGTGACGAACTCCTGCGGTTCATGGCAGGGGGCGGCGCCGCCGCGGCTGGGGCGCAGCAAGGCCTCATGGTGATGGATGGCATGGTCGGCCAGCCCGACCACGGGCTGGAAGCCGAGATGGAACTGGCGCTCGCGGATCGCGGTGCGCACGCCGTTGGCGCGGGCGTGAACATGCGCGATCACGCCCTTCAGCCCCTGGCTGCCACCCGCCGCCAGCACCGCCTCGGTGCCGTCCTGGGTGAAGCGGCCGAGCGCGTAGCGGACGGCCAGCACGGCCTGCGACGGAGTCAGCCCATGGCCGGCGAGCACCACGTCGGTGCCGGCGACCTCGCCCGGCGTTCCGGCGGGTCCCGCGCGCAGCGCCGCCGCGACGTCACGGGCGAGCGCGGCGCCGTCGAGCGGGCCGGTGGTGAGGACGCCGAACCGGCCCTCGGCCAGTTCGCCGGTCAGCGCCCCGGGGCGCGCGGCGGCCAGGGTCGAGCCGATGCGTTCGCGCAAGCCCTCGACCTCGTGGCCGGACAGGGTCTGCCTGGCGGCGCCCCAGCCGTGCACCTCGACCAGCCCGAGCGAGCCGCTGGCGCCGCCGCGCAGCCACTCCTCGGCCTCCCGCCCGAACGGCGCCGAGGCGCCCAGCCGCGCCGGCTCGGGTTTCGGCCGCGCGGCCATTTCCGACGGCACCGGGCCGAAGGTGAGGCAGAGCCGGCGGTGCGGCGCCGGCACCATCATCGCCGCCACCGCGCAAGGGGTGCGGCGGGCATCGTTCAGATGCAGCACCACCGGGATGGTGCGGCCGTGCAGCGCCGCCATGCCCAGGGTGACGCCGAAGGCGGCCTGGTCGGACGGGGCGATCAGCGCCATCGCGCGCTGGCCGACGAAGCTCTCGGGTTCGGCGTCGAAACGATTTCGGAACGGTCCCGCGGCGAACCGGATCACCCCCTCGGCGCTGGCCTCGACCAGCAGGTCCGCGCCGGTGAAGGCGAACGCCACCCAGCGTTCGCGCAGGTGCACCGCCGCGCCGTCCAACTCCGCTATCGCATCAGGCATGACCGATCCAGTCCGCGAGCCCCCCACTCTCGGCGGTTCGGGTTAACGAGCCACTGAGGCCGCCGTCAGCGCGCGTGCCGTTCGCGCCAGACGATGAAGACGCCGGCACCGATGATCACCGCCGCCCCGGTCAGCGTCGCGCCGCCCGGCACGTCGCCGAATATCAGATAGCCCAACACCACCGCCCAGATGATGCTGGTGTACTGGAACGGCGCCACCACCGAGGCGAGCGCCAGCCGCAGCCCATGGTACATGGTCAGAAAGCCGGCCATGGTCACCCCGCCGAGCAGCACCAGCAGTCCGGCCTGGGCGGGCGTCGGCCACATCCAGGCCACCGCGGTGGCGAGCGTGGCTACCAGCAGCGCCACCGTCTGGCTGCTCAGCAGCACGATGTTCGACACCCCGCGCAGCCGGCGCGTCGCCACCAGCGACAGCGAAAAGAACAGGCTGCCCACCACCGCCACCAGCGCATGCGCCGACAGACCCGCCCCACTCGGGCGCAGCGCGATCAGCACGCCGGCGAACCCCACCAGCACCGCCGTCCAGCGCCGCCAACCCACCCGTTCGCCCAGGAACAGCGCCGACATCCCGGTGACGTAGATCGGGCTGGCCAGGTAGATGGCCGAGACGTCGGCCAGCGGCAGCACACTGATGGCCCAGTAGTAGCTACTCGAATCGACCACCGTGCCGACCATGCGCAGCACGTGCCACCAGGGCAGCCCGACGGCCCGCGCGATCGCGACGTCGCGCCGGCGCAAAAACGGGACGATCAGCAGCAGCGTCACCGCGGAGCGCACGAACAGCGTCTCGCCAACCGGGCAATCGGTCTCCAGCCATTTGCCGATCGCATTGCCGACAGCGAACATGAAAAAGCTGAGCGCGGTCAACCCGATGCCGGCCAGCGCGTTCTGGGCATGGACCGGAACGGCGGCACCGCGGCTGACGGCGCTCACCGGCGATCCGTGGGCTGGCCGCGATTGAAGCGGCGCGGGCACGGACGCATCATCGCCGCGCATCAGATGCAGGAAGCCGCCCCGTGTCCGACACCGCCGCCTCGCCGTGGACGCAGCAGATGCTGCTGGCCGAACTCACCGCGCTGGGCATGCCCCATGCGGTGCTGGAGCACCCCGCCGTGTACACCGTCGACGCCGCCCGCGCCCATTGGGATGCGCTGCCCGGCGTGGCGGTGAAGAACCTGCTGCTCAAGGACGCCGGCGGGCGGCTGTGGCTGGTGGTGGCGCCGGCCGGCGCGCCGGTCGATCTGAAGGCACTGCCCAAACGCATCGGTAGCAAACGTCTCTCCTTCGCCGGTGCCGCCGACCTGACCGCCACCCTGGCGGTCGAAGCCGGCTCGGTCACCCCGCTCGCGGTGGTCAACGACCATGACCGGCGCGTCAGCGTCGTGCTCGACGCCGCCCTCGTCGGGGAGGTCCGCATCAAGCTACACCCGCTGGTCAACACCGCCACCATCGCGCTGGCCGGCGCCGATGCCGTGCGCTTCCTCATCCACCACGGCCATCCGCCCCTGGTGGTCGCGCTCGGTGGGTGAAGCAGGCGGGCTGATTTACCTCCCCACCGCGTAGCCCTGCATGCCGCGCGGGTTGGCGCCGGCGAACATCTGGCCGTCGGCCTCGATGCGGGCGGCCGAGAGCCGGCCCTCGCTCCACGGTTCGCCCATTTCCGCCAGGTGTCCGCGCGCCAGCAACGCCGCCAGCACGCCGGCGTCGTAGCCACCTTCGAGCACCACCTTGCCGGGCCTGGCCAGCCGCGGCCAGAAGCTGCTCGGCCAGTGTTCGGTGTGGAAGGCGGGGGCGTCGATGGCCTGCTGGATGGTCAGGCCATGGTGCAGCATGCGCAGCAGCATGATCGGCTGCCACTGGTCCTGCTGCTCGCCGCCGGGGGTGCCGAGGCTCATCCACGGCTTGCCGTCGCGCAGCACCAGGCTGGGCGACAACGTCGTGCGCGGGCGCTTGCGCGGCTGCACCGAGTTCGGGTGGCCGGCATGGGCCCAGAACATCTGCCCGCGCGTGCTCAGCGGGAAGCCGAGGCCCGGCACCACCGGCGAGGATTGCAGCCAGCCGCCGGAGGGGGTGGCGCTGACCATGTTGCCCCAGCGGTCGATGGCGTCGATGTGGCAGGTGTCGCCGCCCACCGTGCCCAGGCGCGCCACCGTCGGCTCGCCGGCGCCGGCACCGCGGGTGAGCATGTCGACCCGGCTTTGGGCCGCGTGATCGACCTGTGCCGCGAAACCCGGCACCGTGCCGGGACGCAGCTCCAGCGAGGCCTGCGCCCCCACCAGGCGACGGCGGGCGTCGTTGTAGTCGCGCGACAGCAGCGTCGCCAGCGGCACGGCGACAAAATCGGGGTCGCCGTAGTAGGCCTCGCGGTCGGCGAAGGCGAGCTTCAGGCATTCCACCACGGTGTGCACGAAGTCCGCCCCCAGCGGGTCCATGGCGGCGATGTCGAAACCGTCGAGCAGCGCCAGCAGTTGCAGGAAGGCCGGCCCCTGCGTCCACGGCCCGCATTTCAGCAGGGTGTGGCCGCGATAATCGAGGCTGACCGCCGCCTCCACCGGGGCCGCCCAGCGCGCCATGTCGTCGGCGCTCAGCAGGCCGCGGTGATAGCCGCCGGAGCAGTCCAGCACGTCGGTGTCCGCGTAGTAGCGGCCGATCGCCTCGGCGACGAAGCCGCGGTAAAACGCGTTGCGGGCGGCGTCGATGCGCCCCTCGCGGGTGGTGCCGACGGCCTCGCGGATCAGCCGCTCCCAGGTGTCGGCGAGCGCGGGACGGGCCAGCAACGTGCCCGGCCCGGGCGCCTTGCCGCCGGGCAGGAACACTTCCGCACTCGTTTTCCATTCCTCCAGCAAGGGCTGGATGTTGGTGATGGTGGCGCTGATGCGCGGCACGATGTGGATGCCGTTGCGCGCGTAGCCCAGCGCGTAGGCGAGCACGTCGGCGAACTCCCAGGTCCCCCAGTTGCGCAGCACCGTGCACCAGGCGTCGAAGGCGCCGGGCACCACCGCGGGCAGCAGGCCGGTGCCGGGCACCAGGTCGAGGCCGAGGGCGGCGAAGCGCTCCGGGGTGGCGGCGTCGGGCGCCACGCCCTGGCCGCAGACCACGTGCTGGGTGCCGGCGACGGCGTCGTGGACGATGATCGGGGCGTCGCCGCCCGGGCCGTTCAGGTGGGGCTCGGCCACTTGCAGCGTGAAGGCGGCGGCGACGGCGGCGTCGAAGGCGTTGCCGCCACGTTCGAGCACCGCCATGCCGACCTGGCTCGCGATCCAATGCGTCGTCGCCACCACGCCGAAGGTGCCGGCGATTTCTGGCCGCGTCGTGAACATGGGGGTGGATGTCCCTGGTTGCCTGCCGCGCAGGGTAGCCGCGTCTTCCTGCCTGTCAAAGTCAGCCGGCGAGGCCCACCCGCCCGGCGAGAACGAACGGGCTCCCGGGGCCACGCTGCACGAACAGACAGAGGTCGGCGACCCGCCGGTGCAGGCCCAGCGCGTCGGCGAACCAGGACTCCGCCACCAGGCGGATGCGCGCGTGTTCCCCGGCCGACAGCCGGCGCGTCAGCGACAGGTGGAAGGTCCAGGTGGCGAAGACGTAGGGATACCCCCAGGCCCTAAGGTTGGCCTCCTGCGCCGCCGACAGGCCGGCGCGCCGGCGCCGGGCCAGTTCGTCCGGCGCCGGGGGCGCGCGCAAGGCATCGGCGCCAGCGGTGCAGGCATCGGCCAGCGCCTGCAAGGCCGGGCTCGGCACGGTCTCTCGCAGCGCCAGGAAGCCGTCCAGGTCGGCCACCGCCAGGGTGGGCAGGTCGAAAGCGGGGATGGCGGCGGCGATCGCCCGCGTGGTCCGCACCACGGTGTCCCAGGTCACGTCCTCGCGCAGCGTCATCGGCGGCTTCAGGGTGGCGTGGAAACCGTATAGCCGCGGCTCGGCGGTGACCGCCGCGATGTCGGGTAGGGCCGGTTGCAGCCGTGGCGCATCGGTGAGCGGGTCGCGGCCGAGCCATTCCGCGCCGCGCGCCCACAGCGGATCGTCGGCGGCAGGCGCGTAGTAGAGCGCCACGCGCATCAGGCCACACGCTCGCCAGCGCGCCAGACCTGGCGCACCACCGGCAGCGCCGCATGGACGTGCACGCGCGCCAGGTCGGCGCGCAACCCGGGGACGAGGCGGCCGCGGTCGAGCAGGCCGCACGTGCGGGCCGGCCGCGCGCTGACCAGCGCCACCGCTTCGGGGAGCGCGATGCCGGCCATGAAGACGGCCTCGACCAGACTCGCCGGCACGTAGTCGCTGGCGAGCGCGTCGACCAGGCCGGCGCGCAGCAGGTCGGCCACCGCGACGTTGCCGGAATGGCTGGCCCCGCGCACGACGTTCGGCGCGCCGGCAACGATGTCCATGCCGCGTGCCCGCGCCGCGCGGGCGGCCTCGATGGTCACCGGAAACTCGCTGATGCGGATGCCGTCGCGGAAGTTCTCCTCGACTTCCGCCTCGGTGCGGTCGTCGTGGCTGGCCAGATGGACGTTGTGCTCCGCCACCCGGGCGAGCAGGGCGCGGCGGTTGGGGGTGCGCCATTTCTCCCGTTGCGCCTGCAATTCCGCCATCCGGCGGTCGATGAACTCGGCCGGCACATCCTCGGAACGGAGCAGCGCGCGGTAGCGGTCGAGGTCGGCGTACTGGCCCACGCCGGGGCTGTGGTCCATCAGGCTGACCATGCGCAGCCGCGCGTTGTCGATCGCCGGCTCCAGCCGCGCCATCAGGGTGGTGGCCGCAAGTTCGCAGCGCAGATGGAGGAAATGCTCGCTTTTCAGCAGCCCGGTGCCGGCCAGCGCATCGAGGTCGGCAACGCCGTCGCGATAGGTCTGGTCGCGCCCGCGGTCGTCGCCGAGATCGCCCACGCACAGCGCGTCCAGCACCGTGGTGAGCCCGGCGGCGGCGCATTGCGCGTCATGCGCCACCAGCGCCGAGCGCGACGGCCAGCGCGCCGTGTGACGCGGCTGCGCCTGGCGTTCCAGGTTATCGGTGTGCACGTCGATGAGGCCGGGAATAAGAAAATCACCGGCGCAGTCGATCGCGCCGGGCAGGCTGCTGCGCCCTTCGGCGACCGCCGCGATCAGCGAGCCGCGCAGCGCCAGGCTGCCGAGGATCACGGCATCGGGCAGCACGATGCGAGCGTTGGTCAAAACGGTCATGCGGCATCCTGCAACGGCGTCACGGCGTCGGTCCGGTCGGCGAGCGCGTCGCGCATCGCGGCGTCGTGGAAGATGCCGACGATAGCAATTTTTTGGCGCCTGGCCTCGAGGATCATGGCGATGAGGAGGTCACGGTTTGCGACGTCCGGTCGGGCTGCGGGGCCTTATTGTATAGATGTCTGGACGGCCAGACGGAGCGTCCCCATAGGCCAAGTGCAACTGCCACGATCCGGGCCGCGGAATGGATGGACTTGCCATGACGGGGGGCGCCCCGCTCGACCATACCGGCGGCGTCGCGCTGTGGCGGCAGATCGCCCACGCCATCGAGCGGGACGTCACCGATGGCGTGCTGGCCCCCGGCGCCCGCCTGCCCACCGAGGCACAGATGTCGGCCCGGTTCGGCGTCAACCGCCACACCGTCCGCCGCGCGCTGGAGGAACTCGCGCGCGCCGGCATGGTCCTGGTGGAGCAGGGGCGCGGCAGCTTCATCGCCGAGGACGTGCTGGACTACGCGATCAGCCCCCGCACCCGTTTCTGCGAGTGGATTCGCGCCCACAACAAGGAGCCGGGCGGGCGCGTGCTCGATCTGCGCGAACTGGCGGCCGACGCCGCGACGGCCGCCGGGCTGGGGCTGGCCGCCGGCGCGCCGGTGGTGCGGCTGGAGCGGCTGGGCCTGGCCGACGGCAGGCCGGTCTGCCTGGCCAGCCACCATTTCTCCGCCGCCCGCACCCCCGGCCTGCTGGCGGCGCTGCGGCAATACCAGACCGTCACCGCCGCGCTGGCCGAAGTCGGCGTCAACGACTACCGCCGCCAGCAGACCCGC
>PLTJ01000109.1 GCA_003164455.1 Acetobacteraceae bacterium | reverse complement strand
CACCTCCAGGTCACCGCCACCCTGGCGACCGTCCAGGGGCGGGAGGGCGCCCCGGCCGCCGAGCTGGACCTGGGCGGGCCGATCGCCGCCGAGACCGCGCGCCGGCTGGGCTGCGCTAGTAGCGTATTGTCACCCTATGCCAATTCAAGCCGCCATCTACTGCCGCATCTCGAAGGACCGCGAGGGCGCGGGCCTCGGCGTCGATCGCCAGGAGCAGGACTGCCGAGTTCATGCCGCCGCGCTGGGCTGGGACGTTCACGCCGTCTACATCGACAACGACCTATCGGCCTACTCCGGCAAGCCGCGACCCGGTTATGAGGCGATGCTCGACGCCATCCGATCGGGCCAGGTCGGCGCCGTCATCGCCTGGCACACTGACCGGCTGCATCGTTCGCCGCGAGAGTTGGAGACGTTCATCGACACGCTGCGCGAAGCGGGCGACGTTCCTGTCTCGACTGTCAGGGCTGGCGACATCGACCTCGCGACCCCAACTGGTCGAGCCGTGGCGCGGACGCTGGGAGCCTGGGCTCGGTACGAATCGGAACACAAGTCCGAGCGGATCAGGCGGAAGCATCTCCAACTCGCCCAGAGTGGCGCGTGGTCGGGCGGCGGCAACCGCGCCTACGGCTACACCAAGGATGGCAAGTCGATCGTCCCGGATGAGGCGGCGGTGATCCGCGAGGCGGCCGATAGAGTGCTCGCGGGCGAGAGCCTTACCGCCGTCGCCGCCGATCTTCGCCAGCGCGGCATCCCAACGTCAACGGGCATCGCGTGGCGACAGTCGCACCTTGGACGGACGCTAAGGTCGGCTCACCTGTCCGGCCAGCGGGAGCATGGTGGCGAGATCGTCGCCGTAGGCACATGGCCCGCCATCCTCACACCTGCTCAGACGACGAGGTTCCGGCGCATGTATCCCAAGGGTCCAGGAAGGCCGCCAAAGACGTTGCTCTCAGGCATGTTGGTCTGCGGCCGAGACGGCTGCGGTCATCGCCTGCTCGCCAAGCCGACCGGCGGCGGTTACCGGGCCTATAGCTGCGTCTCAGGCAAGGAACGCGGCGGCTGTGGCCTCAGCGTCACCGAGAGGCCGCTCGATGCCCTGATCAGTGCCGCCGTGATCGAGGCACTATCCACACCGCTGCTCGGCCAGCTTATGCGGGCAGGCGGCATCGATGAGGCCGACCAGGTCGACTACGCGACCGTCGCAGAGGCCCGCACCGCGCTCGCGGAAGTCGGCCAAGCTCGCGCTGACAGCAAGGTGAGCACCGCCGCATGGATGGCCGCCGTGACGCCGCTGGAGGCGAAGATCGAGGCCGCCGAGCGCCGCATCGCGGGCCGTCATCGCCACTCGGCGCTCAATGACCTTGGCGATATCGCCGCTCGCTGGCCGAGCCTCCCGGTCGATCGCCGCCGAGCCATCATCGCGGCCGTGGTCGAGCACATCACGATCGCACCCGCCTCCACACGCGGCCAACACTTCCACGCCGATCGCGTCTCGATCGTCTGGCGTGTATAGGTGCCGCAGCAACTAGCACTTGTGCTAACTAAAGCGCCGAATACCGTTAGCACCGCTGGTCTTTCGCGCGTCGATTGCATTGAGTACCCGGCTACGGTACGCTAGACAACAGTAAAGCCGGGTAGATAGAGTTAGCGGGCCTGAGATACAAGTCATCCGCTCTGATGAGTGGTAGATGTAAACCGGCGGCCGGAACGCTTCCGCAGCGTCCCCGAAAGGGACGCGTGCATGGCAACACTAGGCGAGGCCGAACGTCATCTCAGGAGCCAGATCGCGATCAGCACGCGGTATGGGCGCCCTACCCGCACGCTGCGGTTGCAGTTCGATGAGACGAAAGCCACCACCGAACTCAATAACGCGGCGAAGCGTCTGCTAGCTGCGCGGAAGGCTCAGGGACTTCCTGCCAAGGTCACCGATCCGGCAACACTCAAGAACATCGCCGTTCTCATCGGAGTTCGGCCGTGATGGTCTACCTATTCATCGCTTGGGCCGTAGTCGAGTGCGCACTGTGGACAATCATTCTTCGTCAGAGTAGAGAGAGACATTTAGTCATGAAGTGGGACGCGCTAGGCCGGAACTCGCAGGCCGCCGCGAGCAATCGGCCACGCTCGCGCCTGGCGAGGCTTAGGAAGGCTCCCAGGTGCCTTGGCGGCCATCGGGGAGGGCGGCGCCGTGACGCGCTTTCGATCTAGCGACGAACTGCCGCCGCCACCCGTCTACTACTTCGCCGCCGCCGACGTGGAGGCACTCCGCCAGTTCATCGCGTCGAAGCCGGATGGATGCGCCACGCGCAAGAGCATCCGCGCCGCTCACATCGCCGGAGTGAAGACGATCAACGCCGTCAAGCAACTCGCCGACGCCTACGGGCTCGTGTATCCCGGAACGGTCGAGCGAGGATCGGAGAAGAGCAGGCCGTGGGTCTACCTCACCGCCGAAGCTCTCGCGCAGGCGCGCAACGCACGCGAAGCGCGCAACGCACACAGCGCGGACAGGCAACGCATGTGATGCGCGCGCAACGCACACCCGCAGATCCGCTCACAACGCGCAACGCACGCCTTGCGCGCGCCACGAGGCGGGAAGTACCTCGTACTACCGCCGTTATGATCGAGTACGAGGAACGATGCCGTACATGTGCCCCTTGCGGGCACATGTTCCGGCGCAACGCGCGTTACGCGCAAGGCGTGATGCGAGCAGGTTGGAAGCTAACTCTATCGATGCGCAACACGTGCGTTGCGCGCGCGAGAGCCACAACACCACGAAGGAAACACGATGACGACCACGAGAATGATCAACACGTCCGACGAGAGCGGCATCCGAACGATCCTCACCGCTGAGAGTAGAGCGAGGCAGGCATTCCGCCACGAATGGCGGAACGCTTTCCTGAAAGCTTTGACGGATGACCCGAGAGTGACCCTCGCCAAGGTTGTCGCGGACGAGCAGACGATGATGTTCCAAGAATTTTACGAGAAGGCCAAAGTTGAAGCGGACGTCCTGCGTTTCCTGACACGCCTCAGTGAAATCAACAGCGAACCGGAAGACGATGAGTGACCGAGAGCATAACAGCGGTGGTCCGATGCCAAAGTTGACGCGGCGAAGCACTCAGACAGTTGAGAAGTCGGATAGTCGTCCATCACGGTCAGTAGGAGTTCCATCATGCCGTCCATGAAGGTCTGTATCTCGTGTGGCAGAGGAATCCCGATGGATGCATCGCCGTCCAGGTGTGCCGACTGCCTACCGGCGTGGCGGGAACGAAGGAGACAACAGAACAACCAGTACAAGACACGACAGGCAGTCAAGCGGGAGGCCGGAAGGCGGCAGGCGAGCGAGGCGGCAGGCCGGAAGGCGCCGAGCTAGACCCTGGCATGATATTGAAACGCGAACGGATACTCATCGTTCCGTACCCGACCAAGTTCCCGCGGCGGATAAGCTGGTCGAACACTCAAAATCGAGGATAGTTGGAGGTTTACCGTGACAAAGGCACTATTCAACCCCGAAGGCACTAGGACAGTCATGCGTGTCATGAAGCGCCTCGACCCGGCTGCCGCCGAGCGTGCGAAGCGCAGATTGCAGGCCGCCGAAGACCTCGACGCCTGGCGCATCAACAACGAGGCGCGGAACGCCTGCGTCCGCCGTGCGATTGAGGCCGGACTTGACGAGACGGAGATCAGCGAGCGTAGCGGGATCGCCCGCAGCACGATCAAGCGCATCCTGGCAGGCCAGTGACATGAGCCGAGGACCCGGTCACGTTCAGCGCGCGATAGTCGCCTGTCTTGAAGGGCAGGACCGCTGGTGGTTGATTTCAGAGTTGGCGAGGTACGCGTATGGCACTCAGGCGTCGAGTGCGGCGCAGCTTTCGGCTGTCCGCCGGGCCGCACGTCAACTCGTGGCTCAGGGACGCGCTGATAGTCCGGGGCGAGGATACATAACGCGCCGGTCAATGTCCGTGTGCGTCCACGGCAACACTTAGGAACCGCCGATCTCGGCTCGAATACGCCGTGATCTCGACCATTGCGCTGAGAGCCTGCTAGCGCATACCTTGTCAACCATGCCGAGAGCAACCAGAGCGAACGACCCGCTGCTAGACGTGAGCGCAGTTGCGGAACGCCTCGGCGTTTCGATCTCAACCGTTCGTCGTCTCATCGAAAATGGCGAGCTTCCCGCCTTCCACTTGGGCGGTTTGGAAGGGCGGCCGATCCGAATCAGGGAATCCGCCTTCATTTCGGTACTGCACGGATGGGAAACGCGATGAGCAAGACTGAGGCACCGCCGATCAAGTTCACAACGCCCGTGGTCATCTGCCTTCAACCTTTCTGCGCCAATCGACCGCGCGACACGGCGGTCAGAGGCGGTGCGATGTTGAGAGCCGATCACCCGATCGTCCAGATTAATCCAATCTACTTCGCAGACATGGGGCTCAGTAGCGATGAGATGGCGAAACTCATGCGGGATCGCTTCCCGGCGGATGAGCCCACCCCGCACAAGCCTCTGGCACCGCCGCCCGTGCAGATCCAGGATGACGATGCTCTCATCTGCATCGCGCGAGTTCCCGGCGGCGGTGGCTTCAACAGCATGGGTCAGAACCTGGCCGTTGAGGTTGGCAACCGCGTCTCTCGTCGGGATTCCCGCATCCAGCGTCATCTCGACCACTTCGTTGACGTCGTGCCGGAAGGTCGGACCCGCGAGAATAGCGTCATCGCCCTGACCGACAATTACGAGTGCCGCCGCAACGAGGAAGGCGACTTCATCGAGGAAACCGACCCGACGTTGCGGTTCAACAACGGGAACTTCAAGCGGTTCCCGGTTTGGATTCACGGTCAGTACGTCGACCGCAATCACCCCCTGGTCAAGCAACACCCCGAGCGTTTCCAGTTCATCGGATAGCCATCAATCAGTCCAGGAGGACATTCCGTCATGAGTCGCAGTTCCAAATACCGTCGTGACCCGAACACAGGAGCCATCTACCGTGATGGTGGCGTCTACGGCACTCCGCGATTCGATGAGGCCGCTTTCCACGACCAGGACGTTCAGCATGCCCTTGCTCGGGCAGAGCGAATGTTCCCGAGCGCGCCGAAGCCAGCCATGACCTTCTCCCGTCAGTGCGCGATCGAGCGCGGCCTCGGGTGGAGAGCAGATGAGGCGACCGGCCTCGTCGCATGTCCAGAGTGCAACAAGGACAACCGGCCGGATGCTTCGTACTGCATCGGCTGTGGCAACGCTCTCCAGCCGCTGGAACGCTACCAGGGCGTGCAGGCGGGCGAGACGGAGAAGTGCGCTCACTGCGGACGGATGACCACGCCCGAGGCGCGCTGGTGCCCCGGATGCGGGAAGCCGATGAGTGGCCAGTCCGTCGTCACCACTCCCGCCAACAGTCGGCCGATGAGCGGTTCGACCCGTGCCGCCGTGCGTGGCTCGTCCGAGTTCGGCCACGGCCGCCAGGACAGGTTCATGGCGACCCGGTCGTTCAGTTACGTTGACAGTACCGGCCAGACCCAGCGCATCAAGGCCGGGATCACCTTCGTCAACAAGCAATGTGAGGCTTTCAAGCTTCACCCCAGCGCCGACTACTGGGCAGCCTGATCTAGTTCCTCCGTGCGGGGGCGGGTCGTCGCCTTTACTGCCCAGTCTTGAGCGGCGGCCCGTCCTTCGCGCTGGCCCTACGGGCGGAGTGCGCGAAAGAAGCCTTCCAGGATTCGTACGGTGAACCAGTCGGCTACCTTACCGATGCCCTTCGCCACGGCGCGGATGACGCGGCGCACCCTATGCCGAGATGGCCGGGGACGATCGGGCGAGTGGTGCGGCCTCGGGCGCATCATGGCCTGAGTGTCGCGCCACATCTGCTCGGGGTCCGGCATCATGGCCAACGTCTCGCGCGAGATTCGTTCCAGGTCAGGCTCGTTGGGTGACTGAGACATCAACCTCTCCATCCCCAGCGCCAGCCGGTAAGCCCGGCCCGATCCGCCCTGGGCTCCAATTCTACGGAGCCCCGGCCCTGTCGGCAACCCTGGCCGCCGCGACCCCCGGCGTCTTCGTGGACGCCTCTCGTCGGGTGGACAACCTAATCGCTGCGCGTCCCGCCCGGTAGCATTCGGGTGAGCAGTAGTTCTTCTGCTGTTTCAGGAGAATGAACCCGCAGTGTCGGCAGGGCCGCTCTGGCATCACTTCCAACACCACTTCCGGCTCTTCCGTGAACTTGGGCATGATGACTAGCGGATGCTTCGGTAGTTGCGGCTTGAACTCTCGTTCATAGGCGCAGAAGTCGCACAAAGTCCGGACATTGAGGTCGATCTTCATCGCCATTCCGCACAGATCGCAGCCGTGCCAGCCATGCGGATAGGTGGTTCGCTCTGTCAGGAACGCCTCGGCATCGAGCGGCACGGCGAGGCATGGTATCGGCCGCGAGGCGCGCCGCCTAGCCTCGATCGAGCCGCCGCGAGGCAAGCTGGCGCGTTTGCTCCGAATCAGACGCCTCCTAAGCCTCGCGAGGCAGGCAGGCAGGCCGATTGCCTATGCCCGTGGCGATCGAGGCCCCAGGTGGCTCCCAGCGCCGCCACCGGCCACGGCCGAGCGGCAGAGCCGAGCCGTCTACGGCCTGCCGACGCCGATCGAGGCAGATTGGCGCGTTTGCCGCCCTATAGGGTTACAACCGGCTACTAGCCTGCGATGCCGGGGTGACCCGGGTGGTGTTCGGGGCCGAATCGGCGGTCCTCGACGTGGGCAGGGCGACCCGGGTGCCGGCGACGGCGACCCGCCGGGCGGTCCAGGCCCGGGACCGGGGCTGCGTCTGGCC
>PLTJ01000180.1 GCA_003164455.1 Acetobacteraceae bacterium | reverse complement strand
TCCGCCGCCGTTCCCAGCGCCTCGCCGCGATGGCGCATGCGCGAAGCGATCTCGTGCGCCGCCGCCCAGCGGATGAAGAACTCGCCATGGCCGGTGCAGGAAACCGCGCAGGTCGCGTTGTCGGCCCAGGTGCCGGCGCCGAATATCGGGCAGTCGCCCACCCGGCCCGGCAGCTTGCCCGTCATCCCGCCGGTGGAGGTGGCGGCGGCCAGGTTGCCGGCGGCATCGCAGGCAACCGCCCCGACCGTGCCGTGCTTGGCCGCGTCGTCGCGGGTGTCCGCCGCGGTGGTCCGGCGCCGCTCCAGTTCGGTCTGCAACGCTTGCCAGCGGTGCTCGGTGTGGAAATAGGCCGGCTCCTCCCAGGCCAGGTCCTGCTCGCGCAGGAAGCTCATCGCTCCCTCGGCGATCAGCAACACGTGTTCGGAGCGCTCCATCACCGCGCGCGCCGCCAGCACCGGGTTGCGCGGGCCCAGGATGCCGGCGACCGCGCCGGCGGCTCGGTTGCGCCCGTCCATCACCGCGGCGTCCATCTCCTGCCGGCCAGCCGAGGTGTAGACGGCGCCGCGCCCGGAATTGAACAGAGGGTCGTCCTCCAGCGCCATCACCGCGGCGGTCACCGCGTCCAGCGCCGACCCGCCGCCCGCCAGCACGTCATGTCCGGCGGCCAGCACGGCGCGCAGACCGGCGTGGAAGGACGCCTCGGCCTGCGGGGTCATGGTGGCGCGACGCATCGTGCCGGCACCGCCGTGGATGACGAGAACAGGAAGCATATGGAAATCCTTCAGCGCAACAGGGCCGACATGGCCGAGACGGTGTTCACCCAGCCCACCACCGCCGCCATGCTCGCGGCGGCGAAGGCGACGCCGCGCGGGGCGATCCGCTCGGCCAGCGGAATGGTGGCGGCCAGATCGGCCATCGCCACCGAGGTGAGATCAAGCTCCAGCCGGTACGGGCCGGGGATGACGAAGGGCCGGCACGCGGCGGCCTCACTCACGGCGGCCACGGCGGCGGCGCGGATGCGCGCCCGCGCCCGCTCCGGCGACAGCGCCCGCGCGGCGCGCTGGCCGAGCGCGTGTTTCACCACCGCCACCTGCGCCCCCGGGAAATGCGGCGCGCACTGCGCCGCCATCCGGTCGTCGCCGGTCAGCAGCAGCACCGGCACGCCCAGCTCGCCAGCGTAGGCGCCATACAGAATCGCCTCGGCACAATCGAGGCCGTTCACCCGGATGGCGGCGAAGGCGAAGCCGTTGGTGGTGTGGCTGAGCACGCCGTGCTGGCCGGCACCGGCGTGATAGCCGGTGCAGAACACCCCGCCATGGTCGCGCTCCAGGCCACAGAACATGTTCATCGGCTTCGGCCGGCCCAGGATGAGTTCGGCGCGCGCGTCCAGCAGGTCGGCCAGCAGGTTGGTCCCCGGGCCGTGGGCGTCGTTTACCAGCACCGATGCGGCGCCACCGGCGAAGGCGCCGTCGATGGCGGCGTTGACCTCCTCCGTCATCAGCCGCCGCGCCCGTTCGTACTCGCCGTTGCCGGGCTGGCCCTGCAGCGGCGTGACCACACCGGCGACACCCTCGATGTCGGCGGAGATGAAAACCTTCACGGCGCCGGCTTCAGCGCGTGACGCAGCCCGGGGCGAACATGACCGGCCCGGCCCTCGGTGGTGTCGGAGGCGGCCAGCGCGTCGAGCACCGCCTCCTGGGTCGCCTCCGCCATCGCCTGGAACAACAGGTCGATCTTTGCCTCGGCCAGCACGCGCATCGCCAGCACGTCGGTCTTCGCCTTGTGCGCCACCCGGTTGGCGGTGGTGAAGCCGAGAAACACGTCGCCGCTGCCGTTGCCCCAGAAACTGCCGCAGCGCGCCAGACCGACGCCGGCGCGGCGNNCGAGGCCGGGTCGACCGTCCGGCCATCGGGCAGGCGCAGATCGCCGGCGCGGCCGAAATTGGCCAGCACCAGCACGCCGAGCCCATATTCCGCCCCGTCCAGCGTCAGCACCCGCGAGGACGAGCCGATGCCGCCCTTGAAGCCGAAGCAGCTCATGCCGGCGCCGGCGCCGACCGCGCCGACCACGACCGTGTCGGACGCCGCCTCGACCGCCATGAAGGCGTCGGTGGCGGTGACCAACATGGCCTGGATATCGGACAGGTAGCCGTCGTTGCACTCGCACACCACCGGATTGACGGTCGAGGTGCGGTGGCCGATCTCGGGGTTCGCCTCCATGGCCTGGCGGATCAGCGCGTTGGCGCAGGCCGGCACCGAGAACGTGTTGGTCAGCAGGATCGGCGTCTCCAACTGGCCGAGTTCGTTGACCTGCATCAGCCCGACGCTCTTGCCGAAGCCGTTCAGCACCTCGGCGGCGGCGACCGGACGATCGCGGAAAATATCGCCCGGGTGGGGGATGATGGCGGTGACGCCGGTGCGCACGTCGCCTTCCAACACGGTGGCGTGCCCCACCGTCACCCCCGCCACGTCGGCGATCGTGTTGTGCCGTCCAGTCGGGAAGGTGCCGCAAGCCAAGCCGAGGTCGCGTGCTCTCATCACAACTTTTGGTCCAACGCGTCGCGCAGACCATCTCCCAAAAGGTTGAAGGCAAGAACCGTGACGAAAATCGCCACGCCCGGAAACAGCGTGATGTGGTCGGCGACCCCCAGATAGGCGCGCCCATCCGCCAGCATCGCCCCCCATTCCGCGCTGGGCGGGCGAGCGCCGAGGCCGATGAACGACAGGCTGGCCGCGGTCAGCAGAGACGTGCTCAGGCGCAGCGAGGCATAGACGATGACGCTGGGCAGGGTGCCGGGCAGAATATGGCGCAACATCAGCATCATCGGCCGCACGCCGATGCTGCGGGCGGCTTGCACGTAAACGGCCTGCTTGATGGCGAGGGTGATGCCGCGCACCAGGCGGGCGAACACCGGCACGCTGAAGATGGCGATCGCGTAGATGACGTTGTCGATGCCCGGCCCGAGCACCGCCACCACGGCGATCGCCGGCACGATGCCGGGGAAAGCCAGCAGCACGTCCATCATCCGCATCAGCATCCCGTCGATGCGTCCGCCGACGAAGCCGGCGATCAGCCCGATCAGCACCCCGATAGTGCCGCCCAGCGCCACCGACAGGAAGCCGATCGACAGCGACACCCGGCCGCCCCAGACGATGCGGCTGAAGACGTCGCGCCCGTAGGCGTCGGTGCCGCACAGGTGCAGCAGGGTTGGTGCCTGCAACACGGCGTTGTAGTCCGGCGTGGCCGGATCGAAAGGGGCAACCAGAGGGGCGGCGATGGCGGCGGCGATCAACGCCAGCAGCACCAGGCCGGCGCCCAGCGCCAGCCACTTGCGCCGGAAGCGCCGCCAGAATTCGGCCAGCGGCGAACGGATCGCGGCATCGGCGAGCGCGGCGCTCATGTCAGCCGGATCTCCGGATTGACCACCGCGTAAAGCAGATCGACGAACAGGTTGATGAACACGAACTCGGCGGAAAACAGCATGATCTCGGCCTGGATCACCGGGTAGTCGCGGTACGCCACCGAATCGACCAGCAGCCGCCCGAGCCCGGGCCATGTGAACACGGTCTCGATGACGATCGAGCCGCCGAGCAGGAAGCCGAATTGCAGGCCGGTCAGCGTGATCACCGGGATCAGCGCGTTACGCAGCGTGTGCCGCCATACCACGCTGCGCTCCGGCACCCCCTTCATGCGCGCGGTGCGCACGTAGTCCGCGGAACTGACCTCGATGAAGGCCGAACGGGTGAAGCGCGCCATCACCGCAGCCACGCCCAGACCGAGCGCAAAGGAAGGCATGATGTAGCTGCGCCAGCCGACGTCGCCCCCGGTGGGCAGCCAGCCCAGGTGAACCGAAAACAGGCTGATCAGCAGCAACCCGAGCCAGAAGCCGGGAAACGACACGCCGGAAATCGCCATCACCATGCCGGCCTGGTCCTGCCAGCGCCCTCGCTTGACGCCGGAGATGACGCCGATGGCGACCCCGGCGACCATCGACCACCCCATCGACACCAGGGTGAGCCAGAGCGTCGGCATGAAACGCTCGCCGATCACTTCCTCGACGGCCTGGCGGGTCGCGATCGACCGGCCCAGACGGAAGTGCACGGCGTTGTTCGCCCAGATCAGGTACTGCGACCACAGCGGGCCATCCAGCCCCATTTCGACGCGAATAGCCGCGATGTCCGCCGGGGTCGCCTCCGGCCCCGCCACCAGCCGCGCCGGATCGCCGGGCAGCGCGTGGACGAAGCCGAAGACGAAGATCGAGACGGCCACCAGCACCGGAATGGTGCCGGCGAGCCGTCGGGCGAAATAGCTCAGCACGGGATCAATTCAGCGCCGCGTCCTCGGTCAGCATCTGACCGTCCGGCAGGACGTAGATGCCGCTGAGCTTCTTCGACTTGGCCGAGAGGTTGTAGTCGGAGGCCAGGAAAACCCATGGCGCGTCCTTCCAGATGACCGCTTGCGCGTCCTTGTAGGCCGCAGCCCGCTTGGCCGCGTCGGCGGTTTCCAGCCCCGCCTTGATGTCCGCGTTGACCTGCGGGCTGCTGTAGTAGGCGGTATTGAACAGCTTCGGCGGGAAGGCGTNNCTCCACTTCCACCGTCACGCCGACCTGGGCAAACTGCTGCTGCAGGAACTGCATGGCCTTCTGGGTCAGGCTGGTATTATTGCCCCACAGCACACTCTTGAACCCGTTCGGGTAGCCGGCCTCGGCCAGCAGCGCCTTCGCCTTCGCCGGATCATACGGCCACGGCGTGCCCTGGCTGACGTAGCTCGACAGGTTCGCCGGCAGCGGCGAATCCAGCGGGATGGCGTAGCCGTTGAACACCACCTTCGCGAACGCCTGCTTGTCCACCGCGTAGTTCATCGCCTCGCGCACGCGAAGGTCGTCGAATGGCTTGCGCATGTTGTTCAGCGCGACGTAGCGGACGTAGATCGACTTGGCGGAGATCACGTCCAGCGTCGGGCTGTGTTCGATGGCGGCGGCCATTTCCACCGGCAGCGGAAAGATGTACTGGGCCTCGCCGGTTTGCAGCATGGCCAGGCGGCTGCCGCTTTCGGGGATGTTGCGGATGGTGAGGCTGTCGATCTTGGGCAGACCCGGCTTCCAGTAATTCGGGTTCTTCACCACCTTGAGCGCGTCGGGCTGCAGGCTGACGAACATGTACGGCCCGGTGCCGCTCGGATGGCGGTCGA
>PLTJ01000261.1 GCA_003164455.1 Acetobacteraceae bacterium | reverse complement strand
AACCGGACGAGGCGACGATCTTCACGGCCTGAAAACCCGCCGCGTCGAGCGCCTCGCGCAGGCGCCAGATGGCGGCGGCGGAAACCCCGGTGCCGACCAGGAAACGCAACTCGCTGTCGCTGCGATAGCGGCGGATGGCGCCGGGCACGTGGCGCTCCAGCACCGCGTAGCTCTCGGCCGGGTCCAACCCCTCCAGGAAGCGTCCGCCATGGGTGTCCAGCCGCAGCGACAGGCGCCCCTCCCCCGCCAGCGCGGCGAAGCGGCGGCAGACCGCCAGCCCGTCGGTGACCTCGCGGCCGAAATAGTCCACCAGCACGGTCAGCGCCGCGTCCGGAAACGTCTCGTGGAACATCTCGGCGGCGCGCAGGGTGGAACCGGCGTAGCCGATCAGCGAATGCGGCATGGTGCCGCGGCCGCGCGGCTCCTGGCCGGGGGCGGCAAACCAGTGCGCGGTGCCGTCATTGGCGCAGCCGGCGAAACCACACGCGCCCTCGGCCTGCGCCGCGGCGCTGCCGACCGAGGCGGCATAGGCCATCATGTCCTGCATCTCGGCGCCGGCGCAGTGGCGCGCGTCCATCGCCAGGAAGGCGACCTTGGGCAGCGCCAGACTCATCTGATAGGCGTTGTGGGCGGCCACGCAGGCCGGGCCGACCTTCTGCAACGCCAGCGTCTCCAGGTCGGACAGCGCCGCCATGCTGCCGGTGATGTAGGCCAGCGGCTCGCCGGCGCCGACCCAGCTGGCCTCCGGATAGATCAGCTCGCAGTCGATCGCGGTGCCGCGCGCCGCGGCGACGGTGGCGAGCCAGTCCAGCATCAGCCGTGGCGCCGAGATGACGGGCCGGCGCAGAAATATCGCGTAGGTCACGCACTTGTCGCCGAACCGCTGCACGATGGCGCGGGTGCGGTTAAAATAGGCATCAGTGCGCGCGGCAATGTCGGCGGCAAGAGCCGCCTCGCCGTTACCGCCTTGCTGCTTTGACATGATCCTCTACCTCGCCGCCACGGCCGGGGACCGATCGACCGGTTCACGGCGGGCTTTCAGTTCTTCGGCCACCAAGAAGGCCATTTCCAGCGACTGCTCGGCGTTCAGCCGTGGGTCGCAGAACGTCTCGTAGCGCTCACCGAGGTCCGTCATGGTCAGCCCGTGCGCGCCGCCGATGCACTCGGTGACGGCCTGGCCGGTCATCTCCACATGCACGCCGCCGGCCCAGGTGCCCTCGGCCGCATGGGCGTCGAAGAAGCCGTGCACCTCGGCCAGAATGGAATCGAAGCTGCGGGTCTTCACCCCGGCGTTCGAGGCGATGGTGTTGCCGTGCATCGGGTCGCAGATCCAGACCACGCTGCGGCCCTCGCGCTTCACCGCGCGCAGCAGCGGCGGCAACAACCGCCCGACTTTGTCGGCCCCCATGCGGACGATCAGGGTCAGGCGACCCGGTTCGTTTTTCGGGTTGAGGGTTTCGAGCAGGCTCGGCAGATCCTCGACCGGCGTGGTCGGCCCGACCTTGATGCCGATCGGGTTGCGCACGCCGCGCAGGAACTCGACATGGGCGCCGTCGGGTTGGCGGGTGCGGTCGCCGACCCAAAGGAAATGCGCCGAACAACCGTACCAGTCGCCGGAAGTGGAATCGACCCGGGTCAGCGCCTGCTCGTAGGGCAGCAACAGCGCCTCGTGGCTCGTGAAGAAATCGGTGTTGTGGATCTGCGGGGTGGTACGCGACGAGATGCCGCAGGCCGACATGAAGGCCAGCGTCTCGTCGATGCGATGGGCAAGATCCTGGTAGCGCTCGACCAGCGGGGAGCGGGCGACGAAGCCGAGGTTCCAGCGATGCACCTCATGCAGGTCAGCATAGCCGCCGGTGGCGAAGGCGCGCAGCAGGTTGAGCATGCCGGCGGACTGGAAATAGGCGGTCTCCATGCGCGCCGGATCGGGCACGCGATCCTCGGCGGTGAATTCGGGACCGTTGATGATGTCGCCGCGATAGGACGGCAGCGTCTCGCCGTCGCGCGTCTCGGTGTCGGAGCTGCGCGGCTTGGCGAACTGGCCGGCCATGCGGCCGAGCTTCACCACCGGCAGCGAGGCGCCGAAGGTGAGCACCACCGCCATCTGCAACAGCACGCGGAAGGTGTCGCGGATGATGTTAGCGGTGAAATCCTGGAAACTCTCGGCACAATCGCCGCCCTGCAACACGAAGGCGTGGCCCTCGGCGGCCCCGGCGAGAGCTGCCTTCAGGCGGCGCACCTCGCCGGCGAAGACCAACGGCGGATAGCGGCACAGCCTATCCTCGACGGCGGCGAGACGGGCCGCATCGGGATAGGCGGGCATCTGCCGGATCGGGCGGCGGCGCCAGGAATCGGGGGTCCAGGGTGGCGGCATCGGGTAGCTCCTGCCCCGGCCGGAAACGGCCCGGCCGGGCGAAGCAGCAGGTTATGGCGGGAAACGCGGCGGTTGGCTATCGGCGTGCCAGGGCGAGACCGGCCAGCATGGCGAGCACGAAGGCCGCCGTGCCGGCATGCGCCGCTGGCAGGGAGGCGATGGCCGGACCGGGGCAGTAGCCCGCCAAGCCCCAGCCCGCGCCGAACAGGGCCGCACCGCCGAGCAGGCGGGCATCGATGGCCCGCGCCGTGGGCAGGGTGAACTGGCCGGCCAGCAGCGGGCCAGCCCGGCGGAAAACCAGGCGGTAGCCGACGAAGGTGACGGCGAGCGCCCCGCCCATCACGAAGGCCAGGGTCGGGTTCCAGGCCCCGGCAACGTCGAGGAAGCCGAGCACCACCGCCGGGTCGGTCATGCCGCCGAGCGCCAGACCGGCACCGAACAGCAGCCCCGCGGCGAGCGCAAGCAAGGGACCCATGGTCAGCCCACCAAGTGACGGACGACGAAGACCATCGCGCCGCCGGCCAGCATGAAAACGCCGGTTGCCGCGATGGAGCGCGGCGATAGCCGGGCCAGGCCGCAAACCCCGTGACCGCTGGTGCAGCCGCTGCCAAGGCCGGTACCGAGACCGACCAGCAGGCCGGCCGCGACCAGCACGGGCAGTCCCGCCGCCGGCATGCCGACCGGATCGCGCCCGAGCACGAGGCCGACGACCGCCGGCCCGGCCAGCAGCCCGGCAATGAAGCACAATCGCCAGCGCCAATCCGGCACGGCCGGCGGCAACAGGCCGCCGACGATGCCGCTGATGCCGGCAATACGCCCGAGGCCAAGCATGAGCAGCACGGCGGCGCCGCCGATCAAGGCGCCGCCGAACAAGGCCTGCAACCAGAGGGTGGGAAACATGCGGCTCAGCGCAATGCGGCGTTGATTTTGTCCAGCACCGCGGCGCCGGGGCAGAGTTCGCTTTCGTCCATCGCGTTCAACGGTTTCGCGGCGGTGCCCAGATAGCCGTGCAGATCGTCGGCATCGAGCGCGACATAAAGCAGCCCGGTGACGACCTCGCCCTTCGCGTAGTGACCGGCCAGGTACTCCATGGCGGCGATGCGGTCGGTGACGTCGTACTCGCCGGCCAGCTTGCGCAACTTGAGGATGGAACCGTCGTGCTGGGTCACCAGCTCCACCTTGCCGGGGGCATAGTCCACCGTGATCTCCGGCCGGGCGGCGATGTAGTCGAGCGTATTCACCGCCGCATCGTGCTCGCGCACGTAGTCGTAGCTCTTGGTCGAGCCTTCATGGTTGTTGAACGCCACGCAGGGGCTGATGCAGTCGATGAAGGCCGCGCCCTTGTGGGTCAGCGCCGCCTTGATCAGCGGCACCAATTGCGCCTTGTCGCCGGAGAAGCTGCGGGCGACGAAGGTGGCGCCGAGGTGCAGCGCCATGCCGACCAGATCGATCGGCTCGTCGATGTTGGCCACCCCGCGCTTGTTCTTCGCCCCCCTGTCGGCAGTGGCGGAGAACTGGCCCTTGGTGAGGCCATAAACGCCGTTGTTCTCGACGATATAGACCATGTCGACGCCGCGCCGCAGGGAATGGGCGAACTGGCCGATGCCGATCGAGGCGGAATCGCCGTCACCGGAGACGCCGAGATAAATCAGGTCGCGGTTGGCCAGGTAGGCACCGGTCAGCACGCTCGGCATGCGCCCGTGCACCGAGTTGAAGCCATGGCTGTTGCCGAGGAAATAGGTCGGCGTCTTCGACGAGCAGCCGATGCCGGACAGCTTGGCGATCCGGTGCGGCGGCAGCGCCAGCTCGAAGCAGGCGTGCACGATGGCGGCACTGATCGAATCGTGGCCGCACCCCGCGCACAGCGTCGAGATCGCGCCCTCGTAGTCGCGGCGGGTGAAGCCGAGCGCGTTGGTGGGCAGNNTCACTCCGCCGCCGGCACCGGTTGGCGCATCGGCACGATCTTCAGTTCCTGGGCAACCTCGACGATCGCGCCGGTGATGATACTGGCAGTGATCGGCGTGCCGTCGTAGTGCAGCACGCGGCGCAGCTTGCGCGGATCGATATCGCCCTCGTTGATCAGCAGCATGCGCAATTGGCCGTCACGGTTCTGCTCGACCACGAAAACGGAATCGTGGCGGGCGATGAAGTCCATCACGTCGTCGCAGAACGGCAGGGCGCGCACCCGCAACAGGTCGACCGCGACGCCCTGCTCCGCCAGTTGCCCGGCGGCTTCGTCCATGGCCGCGGCGGTGGAGCCATAGTAGATGGCGCCGAGCTTCGTCGGCTCCGCCGCGTCGCGGCGCACCGGGGCGGGAACATAGCGCCTGGCCGTGTCCCACTTCTTCAGCAGCCGCTCCATGTTGCGCCGATAGGCCGGACCGTCCTCGCTATAGCGGGCATACTCGTCGCGGCTGGTGCCACGGGTGAAGAAGCTGCCACGGGTCGGATGCGTGCCGGGATAGGTGCGGTAGGTGATGCCGTCGCCGTCAACATCGAGGTAGCGACCGAATTCGCGGCCCGCCGACAGATCGGCCTCGGTCATCACCTTGCCGCGGTCCATCCGCTTGTCGTCATTCCAGCGAAAGGGTTTGGTCAGCCGGTCGTTCATGCCGATGTCGAGGTCGAGCATGACGAACACCGGCGTTTGCAGCCGGTCCGCGAGATCGAAAGCCTGAGCCCCCATCTCGAAACATTCGTGCGCGTCGGCGGGGAACAGGAGCACGTGCTTGGTGTCGCCGTGGCTGGCGTAGGCCGCGCACAGCAGGTCGCATTGCTGCGTGCGCGTCGGCATGCCGGTGGACGGGCCGGCCCGCTGCACATCGAAAATAACAGCCGGGATCTCGGCGAAATAGGCGAGACCCAGAAACTCCTGCATCAGGCTGACGCCGGGGCCGGACGTCGCGGTGAAGGCGCGCGCGCCGTTCCAGGCGGCGCCGATCACCATGCCGATGGACGCCAGTTCGTCCTCGGCCTGGACGATGGCGGCGCGCCTCTTGCCGGTCTCGCGGTCCACCCGGAAGCGGCCGCAATAGCGGGAAAACGCTTCCGCCAGCGAGGTCGATGGCGTGATCGGATACCAGGCGCAGACCGTGGCGCCGCCATACACGGCGCCGAGCCCGGCAGCGGAATTGCCATCGATCAGCACCCTGTCGCCGACGGCATCGGCGCGCTGAATCCGCAACCCGATCGGACAGGACAGGTTGTCGAGCGCCCAGTCGCGGCCGAGATTGAACGCCTCGACATTGGGGGCGACCAGTTTTTCCTTCGCCCGGAACTGCTCGGACAGCAGTTGCTCGATCGCCTTTGGGTCGATGTCGAGGAGAGCGGAAAGCGCACCCACGTAGATGATGTTCTTGAACAGCTGGCGTTGGCGGGCGTCGCCGTAGCGGGCGTTGCACATCTCGGTCAGCGGCACGCCAAGCACGGTGATGTCGGTGCGGAACTTCGCCGCCGGCAGCGGCTTGGTGTTGTCATAGAAAAGATAGCCGCCGGGGACGATGGACTTGACGTCCTGATCCCAGGTCTGCGGGTTCATCGCCACCATCAGGTCGGTGCCGCCGCGCGCGCCCAGGTGGCCGGCCGCCGAGACACGTACTTCGTACCACGTGGGCAGGCCCTGGATGTTGCTGGGGAAGATGTTGCGCGGCGTCGCCGGCACCCCCATGCGGATGATCGCCCGGGCAAACAGCGTGTTGGCACTGGCCGAGCCCGATCCGTTGACGTTGGCGAATTTCACCACGAAGTCGTTGACCGCTTGCAGCTTGCTCATGCGAGCGCCCCCGCAGCGGTCCGTTGCGGCGCGACGGACGCCAGATCGAACAGGAAACGCTGCATGTCCCACGCCCCGGTGGGGCAGCGCTCGGCGCACAGGCCGCAATGCAGGCAGACGTCCTCGTCCTTGGCCATGATGCGCCCGGTCTTCAGCCCGTCGGCGACGTAGAGGTCCTGGCCAGTGTTGTGCGCCGGCGCATTCAGGCGCCCGCGCAGATCGGCCTCGTCGCCGTTTTCGGTGAAGGTGATGCAATCGACCGGGCAGATGTCGGCGCAGGCATCGCACTCGATGCAGAGTTTCGGCGCGAACACGGTCTGGACGTCGCAGTTCAGGCAGCGCTGCGCTTCCTTGAAGGCCAGCACGGGATCGAAACCCAGTTCCACCTCGGCCTTGATGTCGGTGAGGGCGGCCGCCTTGTCGCGGTGCGGCACTTTATACCGGAGGTCGATCGAAACGTCGTTGTCGTAGCTCCACTCGTGGATGCCCATCTTCTGCGACGAGACATGCACCTCGGGAAGCGGCCGCTCGGTGATGTCCTCGCCGGACAACAGCCGGTGGATCGACAGCGCGGCGTCATGGCCGTGCGCCACCGCCCAGATGATGTTCTTCGGCCCGAACGCGGCATCGCCGCCGAAAAATACCCACGGATGGGTGGACTGCAAGGTGAGCGGATCGACCACCGGCATGCCCCAGCGGTCGAAGCTGACGCCGATGTCGCGCTCGATCCAGGGAAAAGCGTTCTCCTGGCCGATGGCGACCAGGATGTCGTCGCAGGCCATCTGCACAATGGCGCCGGTGGGCAGCAGCCGGCGGCGGCCCTTGTCGTCGTATTCGGCGCGCACCCGTTCGAAGGCCAGGCCGAC
The DNA here is from genome assembly GCA_003164455.1 of Acetobacteraceae bacterium. Lineage (GTDB taxonomy): Bacteria > Pseudomonadota > Alphaproteobacteria > Acetobacterales > Acetobacteraceae > Rhodovastum. Next base: position 2,080 of record PLTJ01000261.1, on the reverse strand, counting down.
GAGGCGGCCGTTGTCGTGCAGCACTTCCTTGGGCACCAGATCGTTGAGGATAGGGATGTCCTCGCGCATGGCGTCGTCCTTTTCCCAGGGCGACGCCTTCATTTCACCGAACCCGCTGCGCACCACCACCTTGACCTTCCCGCCACCGAGACGGCGGGCGGAGCGGCAGCAATCCATGGCGGTGTTGCCGCCGCCCAGCACCAGCACGCGCTGTCCGATGCCGGTGACGTGGCCGAAACTGACGGAGGAAAGCCAGTCGATGCCGATATGGATATGCGCCGCTGCTTCCCGCCGGCCCGGCACGTCGAGTTCGCGCCCGCGCGGCGCGCCGGAACCGACGAACACCGCGTCGTAGCCTTCATCGAGCAGCGATTTCAGGCTGTTGATCCAGGTGCCGTAGCGGGTTTCGACGCCGAGCCGCTCGATGTAGCCGACCTCCTCGTCGATGATTTCCTCGGGCAGGCGGAATTTCGGGATCTGGCTGCGAATCATGCCGCCGCCACGGTCGGCACCGTCGTAAAGGACCACCTCGTAGCCGGCCGGGGCAAGGTCTCGAGCAACGGTGAGGCTGGCCGGCCCGGCGCCGATGCAGGCCACGCGGCGGCCATTGCGCTCGCGCGCGGGCAGCGGCAGGCGGTCGGTGATGTCGCCCTTGTAGTCGGCGGCGACGCGCTTGAGCCGGCAGATCGCCACCGGCTCGGCCTCCACCCGGCCGCGCCGGCAGGCCGGCTCGCAGGGGCGGTCGCAGGTCCGGCCCAGGATTCCCGGGAAGACATTCGAGTTCCAGTTGACCATGTAGGCGTCGGCATAGCGGCCGGCGGCGATCAGGCGGATGTACTCGGGAACGGGCGTATGGGCCGGGCAGGCCCATTGGCAATCGACGACCTTGTGAAAATAGTCGGGATTGCGAACGTCGGTGGGCTGCAAGCGTCAAAACTCCCCAAAAAACCGGGCCTTGGCGCTCTGACGGCGCGGACCCTCGTGTGTTGCGGGCAACTATGCCATCGCCCGCCGCGGGCGAGTAGTGTCTTCCCACAGACCAGCCGTGATCGGGAGGACAAACGATGCGATGGAACCGGGCGATGGCGCTGGTGCTGGCGCTGCTGTTGGGCGGGTGGGGCGCGCGGGCCGGGGCGGTGGAGCTGAAGCTGTCCACCTGGAACCTCGACTGGCTGACCCTGCGGGCGGCGGGCGATGCGGAACTGCCGGCCGACGTGCATCCCAAACAGCCGGCCGACCGGGCCATGCTGCTCCGCTACGCTGCCGACCTGGCGGCCGACGTGGTCGCGATCCAGGAGGTGGACGGACCGGCGGCGGCGGCGACCGTGTTCCCGCCCGATCGTTACGTGCTGCACATGACCGGTGACGACCTGGTGCAACGCGTCGGCTTCGCGGTGCGCAAGGGACTCGACTTCACCGCCAACCCCGACCTGACGAGCCTGGACCCGCCGCGGTCGCACCTGCGCTCGGGGGCGGACATCACCCTGCATTGGGCGGGCGGGAACCTGCGGCTGCTGGCGGTGCACCTGAAACAGGGCTGCCGGGAGGCGAAGCTGACCGATCAGAAACGGCGGGCCTGCCCGATCCTGCGCGAGCAACTGGCGGCGCTGCGGGACTGGGTGGCGCAACGCCAGGCCGCCGGCGAGGCGTTCGTGCTGATGGGCGACTTCAACCGCTGGATGGACGGCGGCGATGCCTTCTACGCGACCCTGCAACAGGTCGGCGACCTGACGCGGGTGACCGAGGGACGGTCGAGCCCTTGCTGGGGCGGCGGCGGCTTCATCGACCACATCATCGCCGGCGGGGCGGCGCGCGCGTGGATGGAGGCGAACACGGTGCGGGTGCTGGTCTACCGCGAAACCGGCGCGGAATGGCAGGACCGGCTCTCCGATCACTGCCCGCTGTCGGTGCGGTTCGCGCTGCCGGAATAGCGCGGCTGTTGCCAAGTCGGCGGGGCTGTGTCGGGATGGCCGGGTTGGACGGGACAGGCGAAAAGAAATGAACAGACTGACAATCCTGGTGACCGGCGCATCCTCGGGCTTCGGCGCGGCGATTGCGCGGCGGTTCGTGGCCGACGGGC
>PLTJ01000304.1 GCA_003164455.1 Acetobacteraceae bacterium | reverse complement strand
AAGCGCGCTAAAGAGGCCCAGCGGCATTGCGTTTCCCTGGAGCGCAACTCCCCGCGGCTTCACGGTCGGCCCAACCTGTTGTGAGGGCCAAGTCCGATGACCAGTTCCCCCGCCTATCGTCCCGCTACCCTGCTGGTGCAGGGCGGCATCGAGCGTAGTCCGTTCGGCGAAACCGCCGAGGCGCTCTATCTCACCTCCGGTTTCGTCTACGACGATGCCGAGCAGGCCGAGGCCACCTTCAAGGGCACGATCGACCACTACCAGTACACCCGCTTCAGCAATCCCACCGTGGCGATGCTGGAACGCCGGCTGGCGCTGATCGAGGGGGCGGAGGCGTGCTGCGCCACCGCCACCGGCATGGCGGCGGTGAACGCGGCCCTGTTCGCCCAGTTGAAGGCCGGCGACCGCGTCGTTGCCTCGCGCGCCCTGTTCGGGGCCTGCCACTGGATCGTTTCCACCCTGTTGCCGCGCTTCGGCATCGAGAGCGAATTCGTCGATGGCTCCGACCTGGTCCAGTGGCGCGCGGCGCTGGCCAAGCCGGCCGCGCTGGTGCTGCTGGAGACCCCGTCCAACCCGATGCTGGAGATCGTCGACCTGCGCGCGGTGGCCGCGCTGGCGCATGCCGCCGGCGCCATCGTGGTGGTGGACAACGTGTTCGCCACCCCGCTGCTGCAAAAGCCGCTGCAACTGGGCGCCGATGTGGTGGTGTACTCCTGCACCAAGCACATCGACGGCCAGGGCCGCGTGCTGGGCGGCGCCGTGCTGGGCACGAAAAAATGGATCGAGGAGACGCTACAGCCCTTCGTGCGCAACACCGGCCCGGCGCTGTCGCCGTTCAATGCCTGGCTGCTGCTGAAGGGGTTGGAGACCCTGGGGCTGCGCGTCGAGGCGGGTTGCCGCACCGCCGCCGCCCTCGCCGACTTCCTGGCCTTGCAGCCCGGCGTGGCGCGGGTGTGGTACCCGACCCGCGCCGACCATCCCCAGTGCGCCCTGGCGATGGCGCAGGCCAGCGCCGGTGGGACGGTGGTGACCTTCGAGGTCGCCGGCGGCAAGGACGCTGCCTTCCAGGTGCTCGGCGCGCTGCGGCTGGTGCGGGTGTCGAACAACCTTGGCGATTCCAAATCGCTGGCCACGCACCCCGCCACCACCACGCACATGAAAATCGGCGTCGGGGAGCGCGCGCGGCTGGGCATTACCGACGGCGTCGTGCGGCTGTCCGTCGGGCTGGAGGATGTCGAGGACCTCAAGGACGATCTCGGCCAGGCGCTGGCGACGCTGACGGGCGGCTAAACTCTGGACAAGTCCCCGGCGCGGTATGTCATCATCCGCGCCGGGCCGGCTGCCCATGGGTGCGCCATGAGCGACAATTACAGCAAGACCACGCGGGATATCCGCGTCAGCGTGCGGTCCTTCTTTCTGGCCGACCAGTCACGGCCCGACGAGGGCAAATTCATGTGGGCCTACCGTATCCGCATCGACAACCTCGGCCGCGAGCCGGTGCAGTTGCTGCGCCGCACCTGGCACATCACCGACGCGCGCGGCCGCACCCAGACCGTCAGGGGCGCCGGCGTGATCGGCCAGCAGCCCATGCTGGAGCCGGGCGAGAGCTTCGAATACACCTCCGGCACGCCACTGGAGACGCCGTCGGGATTCATGACGGGGGCCTACCACATGGTCGCGGTCGCCTCCGGCGAGAAATTCGACGTGGCGATTCCGGCGTTCAGCCTGGACAGCCCGCACGGGGACGGCCGGGTGCACTGAACCGCCGTCCCCGGCTTGCGGGCCTGCAACGTCCGCCCATATCCGATCATGCCGCACGCGATCGGCGCCGCGGTTGCGGGCTATCCACAGTTGAGGACGTCCTCCGGTGAACATCATCCCTTCTCCCGACGGTCTGTCGCCCGATCCGGCGGGGACCTCGAACCGGCCGACCCGCGAGGAAGCCGAGGCGGCGGTCCGCACGCTGCTGCGTTGGGCCGGCGACGATCCCAACCGCGAGGGACTGCGGGGCACACCCGAGCGTGTCGTGCGCTCCTACGAGGAGTTCTTCGCCGGCCACGGCATCGATCCGGTGGCGCTGCTGGCGCGCACCTTCGAGGAAACCGACGGCTACGACGAGATCGTGCTGCTGCGCGACATCCGGCTGGAGAGCTATTGCGAGCACCACATGGTGCCGATCATCGGCCGTGCCCACGTCGCCTACCTGCCGCACCACCGCGTCGTCGGCATCAGCAAGCTCGCCCGCGTGGTGGACGCCTATGCCAAGCGGCTGCAGATCCAGGAAAAGCTGACGGCGCAGATCGCCAACACCATCAACGACGTGTTGCAGCCCCGCGGCGTCGCCGTGATCATCGAGGCGCAGCACCAGTGCATGACCACCCGCGGCATCCACAAGCCGGGCGTGTCGATGGTGACCAGCCGCATGCTCGGCGCCTTCCGTGACGACCCGAGCACGCGCCGCGAACTGCTCGCCATGGTCGGCCGATCCACGGTTACCGGCATCGACTGATACCGCATCGGCGCGACGATAAGACCAGGGCGCT
>PLTJ01000071.1 GCA_003164455.1 Acetobacteraceae bacterium | reverse complement strand
TACTAAGGCCGGACGCTTGTTGGAGCGTATCAGGACCGATACTGGTGGCGAAGAGGGGAAGCCGTCGCAGGGCAAAGAGTCGAAAGAAGAAGAATCATCAAAATATCCGACCGACGACATTCCACGGCGCCCGGTTCGTATTCTTCACATTCCGTTTGGGGATGCTCACATGCTAGCTACGCTTCCTCGATCAAGGTTAGGGGAGTTTTTCGCCGCTTCTCTCGTCGGTTTTGTCGCTTCATTGCCTGGCGGTTGGGATGGGTTACAGCAAGCCTTTTTCAAGGTGCCCCGCGAGCCTGTTGCGCCATACAGTCTTGTAGAAATGGGAGTTTCTCTTGTTCTCTTAACGGTAGCGATATCTAGTCTGGCGACAAAGGTTGGTCATCAGACGTCTTTGCAGTACCTTGCAAATCTCTGTGAAACAACAACGCCATCTAATCTTGGTTGGAAGGCATGGTGGGCCGCGAGGCCAAAGATCATAACTCGGCGAGTGTCATTCCCTCCCGCTCCAGCACGACCAGACACGCCAGCAGGAATGTAGCTGAGAACGTTCCCCGCGCCAACTTGCTGGCGATCCCGATCTCGGTTTCCTCTAGGCCGTGCCCTGTCAACCGCTCGGCCAATTCCTTATAGCTGACATCCGCCCGTTTCAACTCGGCTTTCAGGAAGCGCCGAATCCGGTCGGCGTACTCCCTTTCCTTCGCTGGCATTGCCATTCGCACGGCTCCTAAGCAAAAATCATGGCGAATATGCCATATTCCTTTTGACTTTGCAACGACAGACTCTTCGCTTATCTGCCATGAACAAGGCGGATACGCAAATGTCCCAACATTTCCTGCTCTCCCGCGTCGCCAAGACCCTGACGCTGGCGCACGTCATGCGGTTGTCCAACGAGGAAGCCGAGGCGCTGTTCGCCCGCATCCGCTGGCCGGATACCAATGGTGCGCCGGTCTGCCCGAAATGCCGGTGTCAAGCCGTGTACGACGTGCGCCGCCCAACGGGGCCGGCGCGCTGGCGCTCCAAGACGTGCGGCAAAGAGTTCACCGTGACCAGCGGCACCCTCTTTGCGTGGCGGAAGATGCCCGTACAGTCCTACCTCGCGGCCACCGCGATCTTCATCAACGAGGTGAAGGGTAAGGCCGCGCTGGCGCTCTCCCGCGATCTGGGCACGGCCTACAAGACGGCTTTCGTGCTGGCGCACAAGCTGCGCGAAGCAATGGCGTCCGAGATGAAGGGGCTGCACGTCGGTGGCGAGGGTAAGACCGTTGAGACGGACGGCGCATACTTTGGCGGCTACGTGAAACCGGCGAACCTGAAAGAGAATCGACGCGACCGTCGGCTTGCCAAGAACCAATCTGGCAAGCGCCGGGTGGTCGTGATCGTGCGAGAGCGCGGCGGCGCGACCCTCCCCGCCGTGTTCCGGTCAGAAAGCGCGGCGCTGGGCTGGATTTCGTCCCACGTCGCCAAGGGCAGCCGGATCGTGGCCGATGAAGCGCCGTCATGGAACGATCTGCACAGCCGGTATGAGGTTGAGCATACAGGCAACCAAGTGGCTGTGTCAGGCCGCCAGGAGCTGCTCTGGCAACCTGTCAACACCTCCGCGCGAAGACACTAACCCTCTCCCGCGGTCCCCCGCAGCGGTCGGCGGCGAAATGGGGGAATAGCGTGGGACGGGAAAGATCCCCCTCCGGGCAGTGCCGGAGAATGGTCGAAAAGAGCTGCAATTTCAGGAGGTTCCTGGCGCGCCCGGAGAGATTCGAACTCCCAGCCCCCAGATCCGTAGTCTAGTGCTCTATCCAATTGAGCTACGGGCGCAACCGAGGGGCGTCCTGTAGCGGGTCTGACCGGGGGTCGCAAGGGCAAACCACGCACGCATGCCTGCCTCTCGCCCCTCAGCCCGGCTCGTCCCGCTCCACGGTTCCGCCATTGCCGGCACGCTCGCCCAGCAACCCGGCGATCGCCTCCGCCAGCCGGTCGGTGCTGATCGGCTTGGTGGCGAAGTGGTCCATCCCCGCCGCCAGGCACGCCGCCTCGTCGGTGCGCGTCGCATTGGCGGTCAACCCGACGATCGGGATGCGCGCGACCGGCCCGGGCAACCGGCGAATGGCCGATGTGGCGGCCAGCCCATCCATTTCGGGCATCATCACGTCCATCAGCACCAGGTCGTACGGGCCCACCTGAACCGCCGCCACCGCCTCGGCGCCGTTGGTCACCGCCGCCACCTGATGGCCCATGCGCTCCAGCATGCGGGTGACCACCAGGCGATTGGTGGCGTTGTCCTCGGCCACCAGGATGCGCAGGCCGCAGCGCTCCGGCCCGGCCGCGGATGCTTCGACCGACGGCGGCCCGTCATCGTCATGGCGGGCACGCAGCAGGATGTCGAAGCGGAAAATGCTGCCTTTGCCCGGCATGCTCTCCACCGCGATGGTGCCGCCCATGCGCTCGATCAGACCGCGCGAAATCGCCAGCCCGAGTCCGCTGCCGCCGAAACGGCGCGAGATCGAACTGTCGACCTGGGTGAATTCGGTGAACAGCTTGTCCTGCGCCTCGGCCGGAATGCCGATGCCGGTATCCGCCACCGTGAAACCCAGCCGCTCCCCGCCCGGCACGCGGCCCAGCCGGGTCACGCTCACCCGCACCGACCCCGCGGCGGTGAACTTCACCCCGTTGCCGACCAGATTCAGGAGCACCTGGCAGAGCCGGCGCGCATCGCCCGAGACGTGCCGCGGCACGTCGTCGGCCACCATCAGGGTCAGCTCCAGCCCCTTCGATCGCGCCCCGGCTGCCAGCAGGTCAGTCACGCCGCGCAGCACGTCGCGCAGCTCGAATGGGGTTTCCTCCAGCTCCAGCCGGCCGACATCCAGGCGGGAGAAGTCGAGGATGTCGTTAATCAGCCGCAACAGGTGGTTGCCGGAGTCGAGGACGATCCGGACGTAGTGCTTCTCGGCCGCCCCCAGATTCATGTCCAGCAACAGCCCGGCCACGCCGATGATGCCGTTCATCGGCGTGCGGATTTCGTGACTCATGACGGCCAGGAACTCGCTGCGCGCCCGTCCGGCCGCCTCGGCGGCGTCGCGCGCGGCGGCCAGCGCTTCCTCGTTGGCGCGACGGTCGGTGATGTCGGTGTAGGTGCGCACCGCCCCACCCTGCGCCAGCACCTGGGTACGAACCTCCAACACCGTGCCGTTGCTGCGCAGCCGCTCGTAGACCGGCGGTTCGCCACGGATGTCGCCGGTCTCGAGGAGGCGCAGGAACCCGGGGTCCAGCTTGCCCGACGGCCCGAACTCGCCCCGGTCGCGCTGGTAGCGCTGGTAGCGCAGGATATCGGCGAAACCCGGATTCCGGTCCAGCAGATCCCGCGGCAACTCCAGCAACTCGGCGGCGCGGCGGTTGATCACCGGCATCCGACCCAGTGCATCGACCATGATCACGCCCTGGCTGACATTCTCCAAGGTCGCGGTCAGCGCCGCCTGCGAGCCCAGCGTGTGCCGGCGCTGGCGCACCAGCATCGCGCCCACCGCCGTCACCAGCAGCGTCAGCGAACCGCCGAAGCACAGGTACTGAAAACGGTCGTGCCGGTAGGGTGCGAACACCTCGTCGCGGTCGAGGCCCACCGCCACCACCAGCGGATAGCCGTCGAGACGGTGGAAGTTGACCAGTCGCGACACGCCATCGCTGCTACTGACGCTGCGATAGCTGCCCTGCCGCGCACCCGACACCATGCGCTCGCGCACCGGCGCCGAAAGGGGCTGGCCGATCCGACCATCGCCCAGGGGCGCGCGCGCCCGGATGACGCCATCGGTGCCAGCCAGCAGCATGACGCCGTTGCCGAGCGTCAGCGATTCGGTAAGGCGCGCCAGGGTGGCGATATCGACCGACACCACCACCACACCGCGGAAACCCCCGTCCGGCCCGACGATGCGCCGCGCGCAGTCCAGCGTCCAGCGGGCCGGGTCGGGCCCGGGCACCGGCACGCCGATGAACAGCCGGTCCTCGGTGGCGTCGCGCTGGACGCGGAAATGCGCGCTGTCCGACAGATCGAGCCGGTTGCCGGGCGGCCCCGAATCGCTTTGCAGCAGGACCCCGTCCGGGCCGATCAGCGCGATCCGCGCGATCAGCCCGGAGAGGGAATGCCTGTCGCGCGCCCAGGTGGCCAGATCGAAACCGGCCGGGTCGCGCAGATAGCTCTCACGCACGAACAGCAGGGTCTGATCGACCGCCTCGAAGCCACGCACGATGGTTTCATCGAAGCCGCGCACCAGGTTGGCGGCGTCGCGCTCCGCCGCGATGTCGAGCTGGCGGTGCTCCTGGTGCAGGAAAGTCCAGATGCTGGCCCAGATGACGGCGATGGTGACCAGCACGAGGGCATGCGGGATGATGCCCACGCCCAGGCGCCGGCCGGGCAATCCGGGGTTGTGCTCGGCGCCGGCGCGACCGGCATCTTCTGCCGTCATGCGGGATTCCTCCCGCGAAAGCCGTTCAAGGATCCGTTCTCCAGCGGGTGCCGGCACATTCAGGGCCTGGCCGCGCCGTGTCAATAAGCGCGAATCGTCAAGGAATGTGCACGCCGCCTGTTACCGCGGCCCGGGCCCGGCACAGCGATTCCCTGCGCCGGCGGATACAGCGTGCGGGGCTAGCGACCGGCCGGAGCAAACGGCGCGTGTCAGGCCTGGCGCAGGCTGCCGGCGGCGATGTCCTCCAGTTCGCGCAGGAACCGGACACCCCGGTCGGTGCGGCGGATCAGCACGCGGCGGCGATCGCCGCGGTCTTCCTGGCGCGCCACCAGGCCGAACTTGCCCAGCCGGTCGAGGATGCGGGTCACCCCGGGGCGCGACACGTTGAGCAGTTCCGCCATGCTGCCGACGGTATGCACCTGGGTGTCGAGATAGACCGTGATGAACACGGTAAGCTGCCGGGCGGTGAGGTCGCGGCCGTCGCGGCGGACCAGGGCCAGCAGGGTCGCGCGCAGCGTGTCGACCGCATCGGTGCCGGGCCGGCCGTAAGGCTCGGCCAGCAAATCGCCGGCGACCAGGTGCAGCATCGCGGGCAGGTGCGCATTGTGTTTCATCGCTTTGATCCCCCTCCCCGCGTTGCGTTCCGATGGCCGGGCGATGCCGTGGGTCATCGCGGGGAATTGCCTGTGTTCGATAGCGATCAGACCTACGCAAACCGGCCGTCGGTTGCCAATTGTGAATTGTCGAGAAGTGTTCTGGCGCACTAACAATTGACGGCAAGCCCGGCGACGCTCCCTGGGCCGGCACGCCGCTTTGTGGCAGGCTGGTAGGCAGAGACGACGGAATCATCGCCATGGGCCAATCCTTGACGGACTTGCAGTCCAGAATCGCCGCCCTGGAAACGCTGATCCGGCGTATCCGGCACGACGTCCGTTCCGCGCTCGCGCCGGCGATGCTCGCCGCCGATATGATGCGCATGCACGCCGAGCCCAAGGTGCAGGGCTCCGGCGCGGTCGTGGCGCGGTCCGTCGAGCGCGTCCTCGGCACCCTGGACTCCACCCACAAACTGGTGCCGCCGCAATCCGGCCCAACATCCATCCCGGCACGCGCACGGTCAGGCCAGGGCAATGCCTGCTTGAGCGATCCGCGAGCCGCCGGAATTGCTCGCGAATAAACGATCAGGGTGATTCCAGGAGGAAACCGCACGTGCCGGCATCGGTGCTCGTCGCGGACGACGACCCCAATATCGTCCTGTCGCTGGAATTCCTGATGAAGCGCGCCGGCTACCGGGTGCGCGTGGCGCGCGACGGCGAGCAGGTGCTGGCGGCGATGGCCGAGGAGACCCCCGACCTCGTGCTGCTCGACCTGATGATGCCGAAGCGGTCGGGCTACGACCTTTGCCACGTCATCCGGGGCAACCCGGCCTGGCGGGGCGTGCGCGTGGTCATGCTGACCGCCAAGGGCCAGGAGGTCGAGCGCGCCAAGGGGATGGCGCTGGGCGCCGACGACTACATCACCAAGCCGTTCTCCACGCGCGCGGTGGTGGACCGCATCAAGCGCATGCTTGAGGCCTGATGCCAGCGCCCGGGGCTGGCGTGGTGGGCCGCCTGCGATGGCTTTTCCTCGCCCTGGGGGTGGCCGTCGTGCTGGCTGCCGGGGCCGGCGGCCGGGCCGCGTCCGTCATCGCCGGCGCGCTGGTGCTGCTGGCCTGGAGCGTGGCCGAATACCGGCTCGCCCGCCCGCTGGACCGTCTGGCCAGCGACCTCATGTGCGCCGCCCGCGACGACCCAGGCCATGCGCCGCGGCCTGGCCCGGCCTGGGCCGCCCGGATCGGCCAGGCCGGCGCCGCCCTGCAGTCCCGCCTGGCCGCCGCCGAAGCCGAACGCGCCACCGAGCTCGCCGCCGCCACCGCCCGCGTCGCGGAACAGAAACGCCGGCTGGAGGCGATCCTGCTCGACC
>PLTJ01000397.1 GCA_003164455.1 Acetobacteraceae bacterium | reverse complement strand
GCGCCTTCACGCCGATCCAGGTGGCCGCCACGGCGGCGCTGAACGGGCCGCAGGACTGCGTGCAGGAGGTCCGTGACCTCTATCGCGAGCGCCGCGACGTGCTGATCCCCGGCCTGCGTGCCGCCGGCTGGGAGGTGCCCTGCCCGGAGGCGTCGATGTTCGCCTGGGCGCCGATCCCCGAGCGCTACGCGGCCCTGGGCAGCGTCGAATTCAGCAAGCTGCTGCTGGCGCGCGCCCGGGTGGCGGTGGCGCCGGGCATCGGCTTCGGCGAGTACGGCGACGACCATGTGCGCATCGCCCTGGTCGAGAACACCCACCGGCTGCGCCAGGCCTTGCGCAACATCCGCGCCTTCCTGCACGCCGACGGCAACGGCCCCGCCGAGCCGGCGCTGGCGTCCAATGGAGAGCCGGCGTGACGCGGCCGCTGTCGGTCGGCCTCGCCGGCCTGGGCACGGTCGGCGCCGGGCTGTTGAAGCTGTTGCGCGACAACGCCGCCGTGGTGACCGCCCGCGCCGGCCGGCCGATCGCCGTGACCGCCGTCGCCGCCCGCGACCGCACGCGCGACCGGGGCGTGCCGCTGACCGGGCTGCGCTGGTACGACGACCCGGTGGCGCTGGCCGCCGACAAGGCGATCGACGTGGTGGTGGAGGCGATCGGCGGCTCGGAAGGGCCGGCCCGGGCGCTGGTAACCGCGGCGCTGGCGGCCGGCAAGCCGGTGGTCTCCGCCAACAAGGCGCTGCTCGCCGTGCACGGCGCCGAACTGGCCGCCAGCGCCGAGCGCGCCGGCGTGGTGCTGGGTTTCGAGGCGGCGGTGGCCGGCGGCATCCCGGTCATCAAGGCGTTGCGCGAGGGCCTGGCCGGCAACCACATCACCCGCGTCGCCGGCATCCTCAACGGCACCTGCAACTACATCCTCACGGTGATGCGCGAGCGTGGCCGCGAGTTCGCCGAGGTGCTGGCCGAGGCGCAAAAACTCGGCTACGCCGAGGCCGACCCGTCGTTTGACATCGACGGCATCGACGCCGCCCACAAGCTGGCCATCCTGGCGGCGCTGGCGTTCGGCCGGCCGGTGGCCTTCGACGCCGTGCATGTCGAGGGTATCCGCCGCATTTCCGCGCTCGACATCGCCTTCGCCGGCGACTTGGGCTACCGCATCAAGCTGCTCGGCCTGGCCCGGCGCACCGAGGCGGGCATCGAGGCGCGGGTGCATCCCTGCATGGTGCCGCAGGCCGCCCCGATCGCCCGGGTGGACGGGGTGTTCAACGCCGTGGTGGCCGAGGGTGATTTCGTCGGCCGGATCATGCTGGAAGGCCGCGGCGCTGGCGCCGGACCGACCGCCTCGGCGCTGGCGGCCGACCTGATCGACATCGCCCGCGGCCGTACCACGCCGGTCTGGGGCGCCGCCTCGGGGGCGCTCAGCGATGCCCCGTCGGTGCCGATGGCGGCGCATGTCGGCACCTACTATCTGCGCCTGATGGTGGTGGACCGGCCCGGCGTCATCGCCGACGTCACCGCCGTGCTGCGTGATGAGGGCATTTCGCTGGAGAGCATGCTGCAACGCGGCCGCAGCCCCGGCGAGGCGGTGCCGGTGGTGCTGGTGACCCACGAGACGCGCGAGGCGGCGATGTCCGCGGCGCTGGCCCGCATCGCCGCGCTGGACGCCGTATTGGAAGACCCCGCCATGATCCGGATCGAACCGGCATAAATAAAGGGAGAGGGAGGAACGACGCCATGATAATCAATAAACACCTCGCAACGGAACACGTCAGCGACCGCAACCTGGCGCTGGAACTGGTACGTGTCACCGAGTCCGCCGCCCTGGCCGCCAGCCGCTGGATGGGCCTGGGCAACAAGAACGAAGCCGATGGTGCCGCGGTGACCGCCATGCGCCGCGCCTTCGACACGGTGGAGATCAGCGGCACCGTGGTGATCGGCGAGGGCGAAATGGACGAGGCGCCGATGCTCTATATCGGCGAGAAGGTCGGCTGCGGCGGCCCGGAGATGGACATCGCGGTGGACCCTCTGGAGGGCACCAACCTGTGTGCCAAGGGCGGCCCGAACGCGCTGGCGGTGATCGCGCTGGCCGAGCACGGCAACTTCCTGCATGCCCCCGACATCTACATGGACAAGATCGCGGTGGGTGTCGGGCTGCCCGCTGAGATCGTCGATCTCGACGCCTCGGTCGAAGAGAACATGCGTAACCTGGCGCGCGCCAAGAAGTGCGAGGTCAGCGACCTGGTGGCCTGCCTGATGGACCGCGACCGGCACAGCGAGAAGATCGCCCGCCTCCGCGACATCGGCGCGCGCATCATGCTGATCAGCGACGGTGACGTGGCCGGCGTGATAGCGACCACCCAGCCCGAGAGCGGCGTGGATATCCTTTTCGGGATCGGCGGCGCGCCGGAGGGCGTGCTGACGGCGGCGGCGCTGCGCTGTGTCGGTGGCCAGATGCAGGGCCGCCTGCTGTTCGAGAACGCCGACCAGATCGCGCGGGCGCGCGACATGGGCATCACCGACCCGCACCGAAAATTCGACATCCTGGAGATGGCGAAGGGCGACGTGATATTCGCCGCCACCGGCGTTACCGATGGCGCCATGCTGCGTGGCGTGCGCCGCTCCGGCCTGGGCGCGGTGACGTATTCGGTGGTGATGCGCAGTAAGTCCGGCACCGTCCGCTACATCGAGGCGCGCCACACCTACGCGACCAAGCCCTGGGCCGAGAATTGACCCTGCCGGCGGAAGCGGCGGCGCCGGTGCTCGGCGTCGCCCACAGCCTGACCAGGCGGCGCTGGATCTGGCGGCAGGGCGAGGACCGCGTTGGCCTGGGCATCGCCCAGCGTCTGGGCGTGCCCGAGGTCGTCGGCCGCCTGCTGGCGGCGCGCAACGTCGGGCTGGAGGCGGCGGCCGATTTCCTCAACCCCACCTTGCGGGCCCTGCTGCCCGATCCCTCGGTGCTGCGCGACATGGACCGCGCCGCCGCCCGCCTGGCCGAGGCGGTGCGCGGCGGCGAGACCGTTGCCGTGTTCGGCGACTACGACGTTGACGGCGCGTGCAGCGGCGCGCTGATGACCAGCTTCCTGCGCGGCCTGGGCTGCACCGTCATCCCGTACGTGCCGGACCGCATGACCGAGGGCTACGGCCCCAACGTGCCGGCATTGCAGGAACTGGCGGTACGCGGCGCGACCTTGCTGGTCTGCGTCGATTGCGGCACCGCGGCGGGCGACGTGCTGGCCTGCCTCAGTGGCCGCGCCGAGGTGGTGGTGCTGGACCACCACAAGTCCGAGGGCCTGCCGCCCGACGTGTTGGCGACGGTCAATCCGAACCGGCTGGATTGCCCCTCCGGCCTCGGTTCGCTCTGCGCGGCCGGTGTTGTTTTCCTCACCGCCATCGCCACCGTGCGCGAACTGCGCCGCGGCGGGTATTTCGCTGGCGCGGACGAGCCCGATCTGCTGGCGCTGCTCGACATCGTGGCGCTGGCGACGGTGTGCGACGTCATGCCGCTGACCGGCCTGAACCGGGCCTTCGTCACCCAGGGCCTGCGGGTGATGGCGCGGCGCGAGCGGCCCGGCATCGCCGCCCTGCTGGAGGTGGCGCAAGTGAAGGACCGGCCGAACGCGGCCACGCTGGGTTTCGCGCTGGGGCCGCGCATCAACGCGGGCGGGCGCATCAGCGAGGCCGATCTCGGCCTGC
>PLTJ01000116.1 GCA_003164455.1 Acetobacteraceae bacterium | reverse complement strand
GGGCCGGACCTGCCGGCGCTGTTCGCCACCGATGATGACTGGGCCGAGCAACTTCTGGCGACCGGGCGGCGACTATACGACCCGATGTGGCGGCTGCCGTTGTGGAGCGGTTACGATTGCTGGCTCGACAGTCCGGTGGCCGACCTCAACAACGTTTCCTCGAAATCTTTCGCCGGCGCGATCGTTGCTGCATTATTTATGCGTCGGTTCCTTGCACCGGGCACCCCGTGGGTACATCTCGACATGTATGCGTGGAACGACACTTCCCGCCCCGGACGGCCCGAGGGCGGGGAAGCGTGCTCGATCCGTGCAGTAAGCGCGGCGATAGAAAGTAAAATGACTGTAATGCGAGGCGACCGAAACACGCCGGTAACGTGATCGGGATTACCATCTTACGATTGATGGGCGTAACGTGAATAGGAACCTACTGGCCGTTCGGGGTCGCACGGGCGAGTCGGCAGGTGGTGAAAGGTCGGATCGGCAGTGTGGCCAACAACAAGGCGGCACAGTCCGCCGGGGAAAGTGAAAGGACGACATCATGGCAACAGCACCTTCGGCCGAACAGTTGGTCGGCATCCTGCGGGACACTATCGTCGCACTCGTGCGGCGTGATGGACCTGACCTGTCGGCGCGCCAACTCGGCGTGTTCCTGACCTGCTATCTGCAGGACGGGGCACACACCGTGCGTGGCTTGGCGGCGGATCTGAACGTTTCAAAGCCGGCGATCACGCGGGCCCTGGACCGGTTGGGCGAACTCGATCTGGCCCGGCGCAAGGTGGACCCGATGGATCGCCGCAGCGTACTGGTGCAGCGGACGCTCAAGGGCACGGCCTTCCTGCGCGACCTGCGCGGCATCATGACCGAAGCCGCCAACGCCGCGAAGAAGGGCGGCAGCGAGTCGAGTGCCGCCCCTCGCAAGGTCGCCAACGGCTGAGGCGTTAAGCCTTTACTGAACGGCCTGGTCGGGTGATTGGCAAAGATCGGTGGCGTGCTTCTCGCGCGTCTTGCCGTCCTGGAAGGTTACCCGCAGGTCGAATACGCATTGACCGCCCGGCGGCAGCGCCAGGTTGCGCGTGCTGCCGGGCGCAATGGGTCCGGCTGGCAGATGATCGGTGAGCCACTTGTCCGCGCCTTGCGGACGGGCGGCTATTTCCGTGACCGGCGCGGTGCCGTGGTTGAGCAGGCGGAAGGCTTTCGCCGCCGTGACCGGCGCGCCCACGGCGACATCCTTGACCTCGCAGGTGTTCAGCCCGCGCCGGTCCTCGGCGCGGCCGTCGGCGAACACCGCGCGTAAATCGTAGACACAGTTGCCGTCGGCTGGCAGGCGGAAGGCCACCCTGGCCCCCGCCGCCAGCCCTTTGCCGTCAAGCCGGTCGCGTCCCCAGTTGGCCCGCCCGCCCGGAGTGGCGAAGAACTGCCTGATGGCGAGCCCGGCCCGGTTCTCCAGGGTGAAGGACGGGTTGGGCGCGGGCTGCGCCAGCGCGGCGCCGGGCAACAGCACGGCAAGAAAAATTGCAGCGCGCAAGGTCGGCATTCCGGCCTCCGTTCGCGGTGGATGGACAGGGCTCACCATCGCCCGATGGCCGCCCGGCGGGCGCGTGCCGCCACGTACAGCGTCCAGACCAGTTGCGGCAACAGCAAAGCGATCGGCAGGAACGGCTTGAGCGGGCCCGGCGCGGCCAGAAAGGCCAGGCAGACCAGACCGCCCAAGGCCGCGAACCCCCAGTGCATCGCCGCCACTAGGCGCGCATCCATGCCGGCGCGGTGGGCGACCTGATACAGGTGGCCATGATGCGCCTGGGTCAGCCGCTCGCCGGCGACCGCGCGGCGCACCAGGGTGAAGGCGACGTCGTAGAGCACGCCGGACAATAGCATCGGCACCAGGAGAAACGACATCTCCACCACCCCGAACCGGCTCGCCGCCACGCCGAGCACGGCGAGGACGAAACCGCAGAACTGACTGCCGACATCGCCCATGAAGATGCGCGCGCGCGGAAAATTGAACGGCAGGAACCCGGCGATGCCGGCGCCCAGCAGCAGGGCGGCGAAATAGACGAACCAGCCGGCCTGCGCCTCCGCAATGACGGCCAGGAAGGCACACGCCACCAGCGCGGTGCCGGCGGCCAGGCCATTCAGCCCATCGATGAAATTCATCGCGTTGGTGGCGAACAGAATCCAGGCCACGGTCACCGTTGCGCCAGCGAGCCAGCCGATGTCCACCGCGCCGATGACGGGCACCCGGAAGACCTCGACGAAAAGCCCGCTGCCCACCGCCGCCAGCGCCGCCACCACCTGGGCCGCCAGCTTGACGACAAACGGCCAGCCCCGCAGATCGTCGACGAAGCCGACCACCGCGATGGCGATCGAGGCCAGGATAACGCCGCGGAAATAGGGGTCGGCGAGCCGGGCGAAGGAAGCAAAACCATACAGGACGGAAACCCCGAGCAGGAAGGCGACCACGATGCCCACCCCGCCGCCGCGCGGCGTCGGCACGGCATGCGCGGACCGCTCGTTCGGCAGGTCCATCACCCGCACATTGACCATGGCCCGCACCACCAGCGCGGAAACCAGCGCGATGAGGGCGGCGAAGGTCAGGTGATGAAGCAGGGCCAGGTACGTCATGACGCATCCGGTTTAGCCGCACTGGCGCATTGGGGGAAGCGAGGCCGAAAGCTCCGTCCGGGACCTTCCTTCACCCGGACCGGCCAATGCGTTATGACCCCCCCATGGCCGTGCGACCCGCTCTGATTCGAATTGCCCTGAACGTCGGGGTGGATGCCGTGTTGGCCGGGGCGGCGGTGCCGCTTGCCCGTTGGCTGGCCGATCCGACCGGCGATTGGGCTGGCCCGCCGTGGACCATCGTCTGGGGCGCCGCGGCCTTGTTGCTGGCCGGGTTGCCGTTCCGGCTGTCCACCCAGTACTGGCGGTTTGCCGGGGCCGGCGACCTGCTGGGTGTCGGCGCCGCGTCGATCGCCACGGCGGCGATCTACCCGGTCGCCCTGCACGAAGCCGGGCTGCCCTTCCCCAGCCCCGCCTTCCCTGTCCTGCACGCGCTGGTGCTGATGGTGCTGCTGGCGGCACCGCGGATCGCCTATCGGCTGATGCAGGAGAGCCATGCGCCCCAGGACGGCCAGGAGTCGCAGCCCGTGCTGCTGGTCGGCGCCGGCGAGGCGTCCGACCTGTTCATCCGCGCGCTCGGCGCGGAGCGGCGCCCGCCGTACCGGGTGATCGGGCTGCTCTCGTCGGGCCGGTCGCAGACCGGCCGGCGCATCAGCGGCCTGCCGATCCTCGGCGGCATCGACGACGCCGTCGGCGTGCTGGGCCGCCTGCGCGCGGCCGGGCGGCTGCCAGACGTGCTGGTGCTGACCGACGCCGAACTCAGCGGCACCAAGTTGTCCGCCCTCATGGAGGCGGCCGACCATGAAGGAGTACGGATCGCCCGCGCGCCGCGGCTGACCGCGCTGGACAACTCCGCCCCGGACCGTACCCGGCTGGAGCTGCGGCCGGTGGCCATCGAGGACCTGCTGAACCGCCCGCAGGTACCGCTCGACCGCGAGGGCATGGCGCGGCTGGTGCAGGGACGGCGCGTGCTGGTGACCGGCGCCGGCGGCACCATCGGCAGCGAACTGGCCCGTCAGGTGGCCGCTCTCGGCCCCGAGCAACTGGTGTTGCTGGACAACAGCGAGTTCGCGCTGTGGCAGATCGACATCGAGCTGGGCGAGAGCCACTCCGGCGTGCCCCGGCGTGTCGTGCTGGCCGATGTCCGCGACGAGGCGCGGCTGCGGTTGCTGTTCGACGAACTGCGTCCCGAACTGGTGTTCCACGCCGCGGCGCTGAAGCACGTGCCCATGGTGGAGGCGAACCCGCTGGAGGGGCTGCTGACCAACGCCGACGGCACCCGCCACGTGGCCGATGCCGCCAGGGCCGCCGGCGTGCGGGCGATGGTGGTGATTTCCACCGACAAGGCGGTGAATCCTTCCTCGCTCATGGGCGCCTCGAAGCGACTGGCGGAGATGTACTGCCAGGGGCTCGACATCGCCGCGCGCGGGCCGGCCGGGGGCATGCGCTGCATCACCGTGCGGTTCGGCAACGTGCTCGGCAGCACGGGCAGCGTGGTGCCGCTGTTCCAGCGCCAACTGGCACGCGGCGGCCCGCTCACCGTGACCCACCCCGACATGCGGCGCTACTTCATGACGGTGCGCGAGGCGGTCGGGCTGGTGTTGCAGGCCAGCGTGGTGGGCAGCGGCGACGCCGCGCCGCCCGATGGCGGCATCTTCGTGCTCGACATGGGCGAGCCGGTGAAGATCGTCGATCTGGCCCGCCAGATGGTGCGGCTCGCCGGGCTGCGCCCCGATGTCGATGTCGAAATCCGTTTCACCGGCCTGCGGCCTGGGGAAAAGCTGTTCGAGGAGCTGTTCCACGGCCGCGAGCCGACGACCCCGACCGGGCACGCCGGGCTGCTGATGGCGACCCCCCGCACCGCCGACCCGGCCATCGTGGGGCGCGCCATCGAGGAAATCGCCGCCGCCTGCCGCGGCGGCAACGAACGGCTGGCGCTGGCGCTGCTGGAGCGCCTGGTGCCGGAGTTCGAGCACAATCCGGACGGCCGCGTGATGACCGGGGACCGCGCCGGCACCGCCCACGCATGAGGATTTATTGATGACCGCAGCGATTCCGTTTCTCGACCTCAAGGGCCAGCAGGCGCGCATCGCCGGCGATCTGCGGGTGCGATTGGATGCGGTGCTGGCGCATTGCCAGTTCGTCCTCGGCCCCGAGGTGACGGCGCTGGAGGGCAAGCTCGCGGGCTTCTGCGGGGCGGCGCATTGCGTCGCGGTGTCGTCGGGCACCGATGCGTTGCAGATCGCGCTGATGGCCGAGGGGATCGGACGGGGCGACGCGGTGTTCCTGCCCGCCTTCACCTACACCGCCACCGCCGAGGTGCCGCTGGTGCTGGGGGCAACCCCGGTGTTCGTCGATATCGACGAAAAAACGTTTCAGATCGATCCGGCTGCTCTGGCCGTCCGGGTGGCCGAGGTGCGCCGCGCCGGGCGACTGCGGCCGCGGGCATTGATCGGCGTCGATCTGTTCGGCCAGCCCGCCGACTGGCCGGCGCTGCGCGCGGTCGCCGCGGCCGAGGGCCTCTACACGCTGGATGACTGCGCCCAGAGTTTCGGCGCGGCGCTGCACGGGGTGCGGCTCGGCACGGTGGCGGACGCCACCGCCACCAGTTTCTTTCCGTCAAAACCGCTGGGCGCCTATGGCGACGGCGGCGCGCTTTTTTGCCAGTCCGCCGAACGGGCGGCGCTGTACCGCTCGCTGCGCACGCATGGCGAAGGCACCACGCGCTATGAGGTGCTGCACACCGGCATGAATGGGCGGCTGGATACGTTGCAGGCCGCGGTGCTGCTGAGCAAGCTGACCGTGTTCGAGGACGAACTCGCGGCCCGGGCGCGCATCGCCGATGCCTACGACGCGCGGCTGGCGAATGCCGTTCGCGTGCCGGCGCGGGTGGGCAACAGCGTCAGCGCCTGGGCGATCTATGCCATCCTGCTGTCCGACAGCGCGGCGCGCGAGCGCATGCAGGCCGGGCTGCGCGCGGCCGGGGTGCCAAGCGCGATCTATTATCCCCGGCCCCTGCACACCCAGCCCGCCTATCGGGAGGCCCATGACGGAACGGTACTGCCGGTGTCGGAGGATATCGCGACCCGCATCCTGGCGCTGCCGATTCACCCCTACCTGACGGAGGCGGACGTGGACCGGATTTGCGCCGCGGTGTGCGCCAACGCGTAAAGGCGGATCATGCGTCGCCGGGTTGCGGCGCCCGGCGCCCGCGCCCGGCCATGACAAGTCCGCTGCCGACGATGACGGCGGCGCCGGTCAGCGCCAAGCCATCCGGCCATGCCGCGAACACCAGCCACCCCAGCGCCGTTGACCACAGCAACTGCATGTAGCTGAACGGCGCCAGCAGCGAGGCGGCGGCATGGCGATAGGCCAGCACCATCAGGTACTGGCCGGTGGAGGCGATCAACCCCAGCAGCAAGCCCAGCGCAAGCTCGCCGGGTCGCGGCCAGACCGCCACGGCCGGCAGCATCGCGCTGAGCACGACCAGGCCGACCACCGCCGACCACAGCAGCGTGGTCGTGGCGCGTTCGGCGCTGGATATCTTGCGGGTCACCACGCTCGCCGTCGCCCAGCACAGTGCGGACAGCACGGGGAACAAGGCGGCCGCTTGGAACGTCGCGGTGCCGGGCCGCACCACCAGCAGCACGCCAAGCAGCCCCACGATCACCGCGGCCCAGCGCCGCAACCCCACCACCTCGCCCAGGACGGGTACCGACAGGATGGTGATGAGCGCCGGCGACACGTAGCTGATCGCGGACGTCTCGGCGATGGGCATGCGCTTGAGCGCCGCCATGAAAAGAATTGCCGAGCCGACCAGGCCAAGCCCGCGCAGCACCTGCAGCGCCGGCCGCCTGACGTGGAAACGTCCGGGACCGGACCGCACATCCAGCCACACCGCCAGCACGACGAAGGCGACATAGCGGAGCCAGGTGATCTCGGTCACCGGCAGCGACCGGGTGAGGTATTTGGCCATCGTGTCGGAGACGCTGAAGAAGACCGTCGCAACGATCAGCAACACGATGCCGCGCAGCGGGTTGTCGGGCCACTGGCGGGGGGGGAGACTCACGCCACCGGATGGCGTGGGAACTTCTCGTGGTGGCGGATCACCTCGCGGATGACGAAGGCGAGGTATTTCTCGGCGAATTCCGGGTCCAGCCGCGCGGATTCCGCCAACCGGCGCAAGCGCGCCACCTGCACTTCCTCCCGGGCGGGATCGGCGGGCGGCAGATGATGATGCGCCTTCAAGGCACCGACACGCTGGGTGCAACGGAACCGCTCGGCGAGTATGTAGATCATCGCCGCATCGATGTTGTCGATGCTGTTGCGCAGATCCAGCAGTTCTTCCTGGGCACTTTGATCGTCCGCCATGTAGCCTCCTGATCCCGGCTCCGGGCACCAAACCCGCCGGGTTGTGATCCGCCTGCCGCTAGAGCGGGATGACTTCTGATAGGCGAAGTCATCCCGCTCCAGCTCTTTGTTTG
>PLTJ01000192.1:10493-10700 GCA_003164455.1 Acetobacteraceae bacterium | reverse complement strand
TGGCGGCCGAGGCGGTGGCCACCCATCGCGCGCTGTCGCGCGGCGGGCGCGAGCGGCTGCGGGCGGCGCTGCGGGTGGGGCTGGAGGCCGGCGGCACGTTGATGCCGGTTTTCCATCTGCTGCGCACCGCTTGCATGCAGCGCGAGCGCGGCTTCGCGGTGCGGTTTTCCGGCTTCGAGGAGGGCGCCCCCTTCGACCTGCTGCTGG
>PLTJ01000192.1:0-10407 GCA_003164455.1 Acetobacteraceae bacterium | reverse complement strand
GAAGCTGACCCTGCCGCAGGGGCTGCGCGAGGAGGCCGGACAGGACGGGCTGGCGGCGCTGCACCAGCGCATCCGCGCCATGCTGGAGACCAACCGCCGGGCCGACCACGACGAGGCGGCGGTGCTGCGGCTGGACCCGCTGATGCTGGCCGGCGCGCAGGCCGACGAGTTGGGCATGATGTCCTCGCTGCGGCGCGAGTTCGGTCCCGAGGCGCACCTGGCGGCGACCGTCGCGGGCGGGGGCGTGTTCGTGTTGGCGGCGCGCGCGGGGCGGGAGAACGAGGTGGCGGGGGCGATCCGCCGGCGCATGGCCGCGGTGGCGCCGCTGCGGCTGACCGGGGCGCGGCCCGGCATTCTGGCGATGTTCATCGAGGACGCCGACCGGCTGGAATGGCTGGGTCTGCGCGCGAAGTTGGAGCTGGAGGGGCAGACCCGGCAGTTCCTCACCCTGCCGCAGGCGCGCCGGGTGGTGGCGGTGACCTGCGTCTCGCGCCTGGAGCTGTTCGGCGCCGGCGGCCCGGACGCCGCGCCGGATGGGGAGGTGCGGTTTTGCAATCCGGCGCATCCGGCCGCCCGGGCGGCGGCGCTGGCGCCGGCGGTGATGTCGTCTGGGTAACGAATCGCACGGGATTGTGATGGGTCGCGGCGTATTCGGGGGGCCGGTACGGGCCCGGGTGGACAGATCCGTCATCAGGCGGTCACAATCGTGGCCTCGTATCCGACCCCGACGATAGCGGGAGCGCCCGATGACCGAGACGGATTACGCGCGCAAGCTCGATGAGCTGGACCAGTTGCTGAACGACCCGGACCTGCCGATGGAGCCGGACCGGGCGTGGTCGCTGCTGGCCGAGATCTCGCAGCGGGATCTGGCGTTGTCGGGGGCGGACGGGGGAACGGCGTAGGCCACGCGGACCCTGGCAACGCAGGTCACCGGGGGTTGGTTCGGGCACGACAATTCCCGGAGGATTGGCGATGAACGCGAATGACGCCATGAAGCAAAACCGCCGCGGTTTTCTCCAGGTGGCTGGGGTCGCCGCGACAACCTTCACCCTCGCCGGCCGGCCGCCGGCCGCACGCGCCGCGAGCGCGGCGACCGGGAAAATGAAGATCGGTACTGTCGGCGTGATGAGCCCCGGTGACATGGGGCAGGCCGTGGCGATCCAGCTCAAAGCGGAGGGTTTCGCTGTTTACTGCGCGCTGGACCACCGCAGCGAACGCACCCGCGGGCTCGCGCGCGAGGCGGGATTGACCGATGTCGGCTCGGTCGCGCGCCTCGTTGCCGAATGCGATGTCGTGCTGTCAATCCTGGACCCGGGCGCCGCGCTCGATTTCGCCCGCGAGGCGGCGGATGCCGTGCACGCCACCGGGAGCCGAACGCTGATCGTCGACTGCAATGCGATCGCGCCGGAAACGGTGCGCGCCATCGCGGCCGTGGTCCAGGGAGCCGGCGGGCGTTTTCTCGACGCCGGCATCATCGGGCCGCCGCCGCGCGGAGGGGCGAAAACCAAGCTGTTCGTGTCGGGCCCCGGCGCCGCCGATCTCGAACAGATCGCGGGACCGCAGCTTGCCGTGCAGGCGATTGGCGAGGGTATCGCGGACGCGAGCGCGCTCAAGATGTGCTACGGCGCGCTGACCAAGGGCACGCAGGCCGTCTGGCTGGAGGTGCTGATCGCCGCCGAGCGCCTTGGCGTCGCCGGCATCCTCGACCAGCAGTTGCAGCAATCCCAGGCCGATCGCTATCACTGGGCGCTCGACCAGTTTCCGATCCTGCCGCCCAAGGCCTATCGCTGGGTGCCCGAAATGCTCGAGATTTCCAAGACCCTCAGCGGGGTCGGCATGAGCCCGCAACTGTATCAGGGGGCGGCCGACGTCTATCGCTTCGTCGCCAGCACGCCGCTCGGCAAGGAGAGCCCGGAGAATCGCGACAAGGCGCGGCAGGGCAAGGATGTCGTGCGATTGCTGGCCCGGTCCGGATGGTGACAAAGCAATAAGCGGAGGGCGGGGGGCACCGCTCGGGCGCGCGCTGGACGACCCGCGATGCGCCGTCGTCAACATCCACACCGGCCGCCCGGGCTGCCTGCCTGTGTGCGTCGAGCGGCTGGGCTGAGAAACGATCAGATCGCTACGCCGTTACGCTCCATTCGCAGGACAAGACAGCATTGTAGCCCTTGATTTGACATCCCCATCGGGTGTCAATTCACACTTGCGTCATATGGCGATCGGGAGAAACGATCATGTCCTCGGCCCAGGCATCCGGAAAAAATGCCTTCAATTGGCTACTTTGGCTCGCGGTATCCGTGCTCGGCGCGGTTGCCCTGGGGGTAGTGGCGTTGAGCCGCAACGAGCCAATCAACGCAATTTGGCTGGTTACCGCGGCGGTTTGCACCTACCTGGTAGCCTTCCGCTTTTACAGCATGTTCATCGGCCGTTCCGTGCTGCGCATCGACCCGACGCGCGTCACCCCGGCATATCGCCACAATGACGGGCTGGACTACGTGCCGACCAACAAATGGGTGCTGTTCGGCCACCACTTCGCCGCCATTGCCGGCGCCGGACCGCTGGTCGGACCCGTGCTTGCCGCCCAGATGGGCTATTTGCCCGGCACGCTGTGGATACTGGCCGGCGTGGTGTTCGCCGGCGCGGTGCAGGACTGCATCGTCCTGTTCGTCTCCGTCCGCCGCGACGCCCGCTCGCTCGGCGACATGATCCGCTCCGAAATGGGCGAGGTGCCGGGCGTGATCGCCATGTTCGGCATCCTGTTGATCATGATCATCCTGCTGGCGGTGCTGGCGCTGATCGTGGTGAAGGCGCTGGCGGGTAGCCCGTGGGGCACCTTCACGGTGTTCGCCACCATGCCCATCGCCATCCTGATGGGCGTCTACTGCCGCTTCATCCGCCCCGGCCGCATCCTCGAGATGTCGGTGATCGGCGTCGTGCTGCTGTTGGGCGCGCTGACCTATGGCCAGACCGTCAGCCAGACGCCGGCGTTGGCCGCCATGTTCACCTACAGCGGCGAGACCTGGGCGCTGATCCTGATCGTCTACGGCTTCATCGCCGCGGTGCTGCCGGTGTGGCTGCTGCTGGCGCCGCGCGACTACCTGTCCACCTTCCTCAAGATCGGCACCATCGTGGCGCTGGCCATCGGCATCATGGTGGTGGCGCCGGTGCTGCACATGCCGGCGGTCAGCCGCTACATCGACGGCACCGGGCCGGTGTTCAGCGGCCAGTTGTTCCCCTTCCTGTTCATCACCATCGCCTGCGGCGCCGTCTCCGGCTTCCATTCGCTGGTTTCGTCGGGGACCACGCCGAAGATGATCGAGAACGAGAACCAGATCCGCATGATCGGCTACGCCGCCATGCTGATGGAAAGCGCGGTCGCCATCATGGCCATGGTCGCCGCCTGCGTGCTGGAACCGGGCGCCTATTTCGCCATGAACAGCCCGGCCGGCATGATCGGCACCACCGCCGTCCAGGCCGCCGCGACCATCTCGAGCTGGGGCTTCGTCATCACCCCTGACACGCTGACACAGATCGCCAAGGATATCGGCGAGACGACCATCCTGTCGCGGGCCGGCGGCGCGCCGACGCTCGCGGTCGGCATGGCCCACATCCTCTCCGGCGTGACCGGCGGCCGGGCGTTGATGCCCTTCTGGTATCACTTCGCCATCCTGTTCGAGGCGCTGTTCATCCTGACGACGATCGATGCCGGCACCCGGGTCGCGCGCTTCATGATCCAGGACCTGGCAGGCATTTTCGTGCCGTCGATGCGGCGGACCGAGTCGTGGGTTTCGAACGTGGTGGCAACCGCGATCGCCGTCGCGGGCTGGGGCTGGTTCCTCTACCAGGGCGTGATCGACCCGCTCGGCGGCATCAACTCGCTGTGGCCGCTGTTCGGCATCTCCAACCAGATGCTGGCGGCGATCGCCTTGACGCTGTGCACCGTCGTGCTGTTCCGCATGAAGCAGCAGCGCTACGCCTGGGTGACCATCGCGCCGACCGTCTGGCTGTCGGTGTGCACCCTGGTCGCCGGTTGGGAGAAGCTGTTCGATCCGACCCCGGCGATCGGCTTCCTTGCCCATGCGCGGGTGTTCGGCGCCGCGCTGGACGCCGGCAAGGTGCTGGCGCCGGCCAGGTCGGTGGTCGAGATGAACCGCGTGGTGACTAACGACTACATCAACGCCATCATGACCGCGATATTCATGGCGTTGGTGGTGGCCATGCTGGTCTGTGGCGTGATCAGCGCCATGCGCGCGCTCAGCAACCCGTCGGTGACGACAAAGGAGGTTGGGGGTGGTCTGCAAACTGTGTGACCTGTCGCCCGGCCTGCGGCTGTTCGGCCGCCGCCTGAAGCAGACGGCCAACCTGATGGTCGGCATGCCGGACTACGACACCTATGCGGCGCACCGGTCGGCAACCCACCCCGACCTGCCGGTGATGACGCGCGAGGAGTTCTTCCGCGAGCGTCAGGCGCGCCGCTACGGCGCTGGCGGCGGTGGCCTGCGCTGCTGCTGAGGACCCCGCCGGGCCGGTCAGTGGACCGGTCCGGCGAAGCCTGTGGGTGGCGGCGGATTGCGCCTATCCGCCGGGCAAGCGTTACTTCGCCTTCCCCAGCACCTCTCCCACGGTGATCTCCGGCGCGTTGGGCAGCAGATCCTTCAGCGCGGTCCTCTGCACGACCGCACGGGCCTGCCGGTTGGCGTTTTCGGCGGCCTCCTTGCTGTCGAAGATGCCGATCGAGGCGACCGTTTCCTTTCCGGTGTCCACGATCTCGTAGGAACGGAACCCCGCGATCGTCCGCAAGACCGGAAGCAACTCGGCCAGCGCGACGCGGTTGATTTCCTTGGCGTCCTTGCAGCCCTGGTATTTTCGGATTGTCATATACATCGTTTTCCCCTTTGTTTTTTTGGGCGATACAACATGCCCACTGTGTCCGAGCATGTCCATGTCATACTAATACCAATCGGCGGAAAGGCTGGCCGCCAGATGCTTCAGCTCGAGAACACAAGGTCTAGCGTGCCAGAACGCAGACCACCTCTACAATGAAGAATTCACGGAGAAAAGGCAGGCGATCGACAAACGGGATATTTCTGATCGTGTGGTAGTTCTTGTGAAGAATTCTCAGGCCGCTGCCACGAACAATCCCCTCGAAGCGTCGAATGGTCATCCGGTTCAGTCCCGGGGCGTAGTACTGCATGCCGTCGTCCCGGTACAGGCTTCGCACCCGAAAGAGGGTCTTCTCGGAAAACAATAGGTGAACCCACGGAAACAGCGTAAAAAAGTGACAGTGCGCTCCGTAGGGAGCCAGCCAAGGGGGGCCGAACGAGATGAATATCTGCCCGTGCGGGGACAGGGCGCGCACCATTTCCGCAAGATTCTCTTCCGGATTCGGGAAGTGCTCGAACGAGTTGAGCGAAATGATGGCGTCGAATGTGCCTTCTATTTTTGTCGAGAAGCTGACATTCGACAGGCCTTCCGCCATGCGCCGGCCATGGTGGAGTCTTTGCTCCTTGATATCGACGCCAAGCACATGCCGCGCTCCCGCACGGGCGAGCGCAATGGACTGGAAACCATCGCCACAGCCGTAATCGAGCACATCTTTGTCCCCGCTCGAAATGAGTTCGGACAGGTTTGGAAAACTCGAACAAAGAGAAGACAACGCGTTGTCCGGGTTCCATTGTTCTGTTGGAGCCTTGAAACCGGCTGGTTTGAATACTTTGGCGGGCGGCGCCGAGAACGCGGCAAGCACCTTCTCGGCAGTCGAGAAAGTGGCGCGAATAGCCTTGGCGCGCGCCTCCACGTCGATCGTATCTTGCCGACCGGTCTCGATGGTTTCCATTTGCCCCTGCTGTTGCGCGATCACGCACGGCTGCGCCGTGAAGGCGGCTGCATCCTGTCAGTTGGCCGGCGCGAAGGTCGGGGTCAGGTCGAGTTTGCTCCACTTCATCGACAGCGCCTTGATGGTGCCGTCGGCGGCGGCCGAGCGGATCGCCGCATCGAACATCGCCTTGAGCTCCGGCTCGTCCTTGCGCATGCCGAACGCCACCTCGGTCGCCAGCATCGCTCCCTTCATCTGCGGACCCGTCATCGCCAGGTCCTGATTCCCCGGCTTGTCGAGCAGCGAGGCGCCGTAGACCCCGCTGTCGAAGCCGGCGTCGATCCGCCGGGCCTGCAGGTCAAGGTCGCGCTCGGGCGAGCTTTTGTAGGTGCGAACCGTGACGTCATCGCCGAAATAGGCGTGGATCAACTGTTCCTGGCTGGTCGATTGCACCACGCCGATGATCTTGCCTTTGAGCCGGGCGCGAATGTCGGCCATCACCGGATCGGCCAGCGCGTGGTCGTTGAGGTTCAGCCGCTCGCCGGTCATCGGCAGGGCCGGGACCGTTCCGTCCTTGATGATGATGAAGGTGGCGACGCCGCTGGCATAGGGGATGGTGAAGTCCACCACCTTCTTGCGCGCCTCGTTGATGCCCAGCGTCAGCAGCAGGTCGTACTTGCCGGCGTTGAGGCTGGGAATCAGGGTCGACCACTCGCCGGCGATCAGATCGCACTTCACCGCGGCGCGCTGGCAGAGATCGTTGGCCAGGTCGATGTCCAAACCGGCGAGCTTGCCGTCGGAACCGATCATGTTCCATGGCGGAAAGGCGCCTTCGACACCGATCCGCACTTCCTTCCAGTCCTTGGCCTGGGCGGCGGACAGACCGAGCGCCGCCACGGCGAGGAGGGCAACAAACCGGATCATCTTCATCATGACTGGGTCTCCGTCGAGGCATCGGAAAGAACGTCGCCAAGCGCCGCGTTCGCCGCGCCCAGCGCGTGCGCCACGCGGTTCCGGGTCTGGCGGGCATGCACAACATAAAACGGCAGGTCGGGCGAGTCGGGCGACAGCGCCGCCAGTTCGCGCAGCCCTTCCAGGGACGGCCAGGCCGGATGGTCCAGCGCCGGATCGTGGCGGAAGCGGTCGCCATAGGTGTAGTTGAGCGGCACCAGCGCGCGCGAGACCCGCATCAGCGCCCGATTGACCGCCGCGGGCGGCGCGTCGGCGGTGAGCGCCGCCGTGGCCCGCCGCTTCAGCGTTTCGGCGGCGGCGCGCAGGCCCCTGAGGTCGAGCGAACGGCCGGCGGTTTTTTCCAGCCCCGCCAGTTCGGCCAGCAGGCTGTCGGCACAGGCCGCGTAGTCGAGCGGTAATACCGGCGCGGTCAGCAGCCGGTGCAACACGCGCACCACGATGGCGGTGTCGCGGACCAGGTTATCGGCGTCGATGTGCTCGATCAGGTCGCACGGTGTGTGCCACCACCAGCCCAGCCGGGGCAAAGGATCACCGGGGGCGCGCGGCTGATAGCTGAGGCTGCCGAACATGCTGGGCAGGCCGACGCCCCAGAACGACTGGTCGGCGACCCGCCCGTGCCGGTTGCCGGCATGGACCTGATCGGTGATGGCGGCGATCGCCTCGGCGGCGAGCCCTTTCAGTTCGTCGATGGTGGCCGAGTTGGTCATCACGCTGGCGCCGGCGCCGCCGGTCGAATCGATGTTCACATGCGCGACACCACGCCGGTCCAGTTCCTCGAAGGCTTCGTCGGCATACCAGGCCGAGCCGGAATAGCGCCCGTGCGAATGGCCCGACCAGAAGCAGACCCGCAGCCCCCGGCGCCAGGTTGCCCGCGCCCCGGCGAGCAGGCGGGCCGCCTCCAGCATGGTGGCGTTGGCGCTGCCGTTGTCCATGACGCCGAAGTGCCAGGTGTCGTGATGACCCGAGAACAGCACGAAGGGTTCGTCGGGCTGGTCCGCGGCGCCGAGTTCGGCCACCAGCAACGGGGTTTTGCGCCAGCCCGTGTCGACCTCGGTCACCATGAAGGTTTCGACAGTCTCGCCGGCGCGGCAGCGCTGGCGCAGGCGGGCACCGGCGTCATGCGCGATCGTGCAGATGGCGGTGGTGGGCAGGGCGCCCCTGGTGTGCTGCGACGGGCTGCCCCAGACCGGGGAGATGCACATCTCGTAGAGCTGTTCGGTGGGACTGATGTGGATTTGCCCCACCGCGCCGGCCCGCGAGGCCGCCACCGCCACGTCCTCCAGGGCGATGCCGTCCACCAGCACGATTTTGCCGGCGACGTCCTGGGCCGCGAAGGCCGCCGGGTCACCGTTTCCGACATAGACCAGGGGCGCCGTCAGGCCGGCGGCGGGGGTCGGCCGCGACATCGAATGGGTGATGCTGGGCAGGGTTTCGCCGCCGACGCGCACCTCGGACCTGCGGGGCAGGCTGATATAGGCGTCGTGCGACAGCATCGTGGTGCGAAACCCGGCCGCCGCCATTGTGGCCTCGAGATAGCGGAAGCTCTCCAACTCCTCGGGCGTGCCCGAGAGCTTCACGCGACGGGCGAATTCGCCGAGGTGGGCCATCAGCCGGCCGGCATCCACGGCGCCGCAGAGAGCCGTGGCCGCGGCCGGGTTCCAAGGAGGGTCAGCGGCCACGGGAAGGCTCCTCGGGCGGCAGCGGTGGATTCACGTCGTCGGGGATCGGGTTGACGAACGGCGTTGCCGCCAGGCGGCCCTGGAAATCGGCCTTGGCCGCCGCCACCAACGCCGGCTCGGCGATCAGGTCGGCGGCGGTGGCGGCCATCACCTTGGCGACATGCTCCATGCCCTTGTGGGCCGCCGGGGTCTTGCCCTGGGCGGTCAGTTGCCAGGAATGGCCGGGCGTGCCGACCGCATAGGTGGCGCCGCGCATCTGCACGGTCGGCNNCGAAGGACGCCTTGATGTCCTCCTCGGTGCAGGTCGCCTGGACTTCCGCCGCGAAGGCGCGGTCGCGGTCGTCGAACACCGGGGGGCCGAGGCGTTCAAGGTTTGCCCACATCAACGCTTCGAGCGGCGTGTTGCCGACCAGGTTGGCATCGCCGCTGAGGAACTCGCTGCGCATCGTTGTCTCGGTCATCAGCGCCGCCCCCTGGGCGATCTTTTCCACCCGGGGCAGCAAGGCCTGCAGGCCGGGCAGGTCGCGGGCGCGGATCAGGTAGCGGACGGTGGCGTGGGCCTGCACGACGTTGGGGGCAACGCCGCCGGCGTCGGTGACGGCATAATGGATGCGCGCCGTGCTCGGCATGTGCTCGCGCATGTAGTTGACGCCGACATTCATCAACTCGACCGCGTCGAGCGCGCTGCGGCCGAGGTGCGGCGCCGCGGCGGCATGGGAGGCGCGGCCGGTGAAGTGGAAATTCAGCTCGTTGCAGGCCAGCGAGATCGGGTTGTTGATGCCCGCGAAGGCGGCGGGATGCCAGCAGATCGCGATATCGACGTCGTCGAAGACGCCGGCGCGCACCATGAAGCCCTTCGACGATCCGCCTTCCTCGGCCGGACAGCCGTAATAGCGCACCCGGCCGGGCAGGCCGTGCAGGGCGAGGTAATCCTTCACCGCCGTGGCCGCCAGCAGCGAGCCGGCGCCGAGCAGGTTGTGGCCGCAGCCGTGGCCGTTGTCGCTGTCCGCCCGCTTCTCGTGGCGCGCGATGCCGGCCTGCTGGCTCAGCCCGGGCAGGGCGTCGTATTCGCCGAGGATGGCGATCACCGGTCCGCCCGCGCCGGCTTCGCCCATCAGGGCGGTCGGCATGCCGGCGATGCCGGCGCTGACGCGGAAGCCCTCGGCCTGCAAAACCGCCAGATGGGCGGCGGAGGATTGCCATTCCCCGAAGTTCAGTTCGGGGGTGTCCCAGACCTGGTCGCTCAAAGCGAAAAAGCGCTCGCGCTTGTCTTCGACAAGACGCCAGATGTCAGAAGTGTTCTTCACGATATCGCCCTCGACGTGGAGTTGGTATCAGCGGACCGCAACCGATAGAGGGTGGCCGTGCGTTCGCTGCGGTCTTCCAGTTCGGTGGTGGTGGGCACTGTATAGCATGCGAACGGCTCGAGCCCGTCGCGCGGCAGATAGGCGCGGCCCGGGTCGGCCAGCCAGATTTCCGCCTGCCCCGCCAGGGTTCGCAACCAGGGCAGAATGTGCGCCGTCATCGGTGCCTCGTAGCAGACGTCGCCGCAGAGAATGGAATCCCAGCGGCAGGCCGTGCCGACCAGGTCGCCGGTGCTGATGGTGACGGTGACATCGTTGGCCGCGGCGTTGAGCGCGATGGCGGCGGCGGCCATCGGGTCGATCTCGGCCGCCTCCACGCTGGCGGCGCCGGCGCGGGCGCAGGCGATGGCGGCCAGCCCGCACCCCGCCGCGAAATCCAGCACGCGCCGGCCCGCCACCCGCTGCGGATGGTCGAGCACATAGCGGGCCAGCGCCTGGCTGCCGGGCCAGGCAAACGCCCAGAACGGCGGCTCGATGCCGGCGCGGTGCAGCCAGTCCTCGGTGGCCTGCCAGATCGGCGTGATCTCGGTGGCCAGACGAAGGGCGATCTCCGGCACCAGCGGGGCGCGGGCGGGCG
>PLTJ01000001.1 GCA_003164455.1 Acetobacteraceae bacterium | reverse complement strand
CCGGCACGCCTTGCAGCGCCAGCGCAGAGCACCGGAAGGCCGGCGGCACTCATAGACGGTCGGGCATTCACAATGCGGGCAGACCGGCTTGCTGTCAGGCCAGCGGATGCCAACAAACCGCCGCTCGGCTTCCTCGGTGGTCATGCGCAGAACGGCGCCGAGGGAAAGGTTGCGGGCGCGGGAGGAAAGGAGGAAGTGTTGGGACATCTTACATATCCGTCTGCTTGCTGACAGATATATAAGGATGCTGACCTTGCTATGTCAACAGGAATCTGACATATTAGTAAGGGTCCAGGCACGAATGTAAGGTGGCGAGATGACGCTTGCGGACAGAGAGAGAGAATGGGCGGATAAGGCCCGGCGGTATCTCAAGGCCGAGTTGAAGCGGGCAGACGTAACCTATGCCGAGCTGGCCCGCCGGCTACGGGATCACGGCTTTACCGATGAAACGGAGGGGTCTGTCACCGCGAAACTGGCAAGGGGGACATTCGCTGTGTCGTTCTTCCTGGCCGTCTTGACCGTGCTAGAAATCGAAGGTTTGCAGTTAACGGACCTGTGAGCCAAGATCGTTGCCTCCGCAGGGAGATAACGGAACGTGATGGCCACCCCGCTCGCGCTGCTGTTATGGCTTGCTGGTTTGGCAATGCTGATTATCGCTCTCTCTCGCATATCAATGTGGATGGAGCGATGGAAGATCGAGCGCGAAAAAGAAGAAGAGCCCTATCGCCAACCAAATGACCAAGACCCCTCCCAAGGTACAAAGGCCACCGATTTTAGTACAATATCTGCTCGCCTTTACGCCATCGCCCACCAACTTCACACCCAAAAAGAACAATACCGCCGATCCGATCGAGATAATGCCTCTCGCAGCATAATAACAATAGTCTTCATTGCTCTGACTGCTGCCTTTGCGTGCGGCTCCGACTGGATTTTCTACCGCCAACTGAGTGAAATGCAGACCGAGAGACGCGCTTGGGTTGGTCCGGTAGACGCTAATCTTCCTACCGATCTTTTGGAAAGCGGGCCTGTCAAAATTGATGTCATGTACTCCAATACGGGGCATGAACCCGGGACCAATTTTGCTGTCGTGGCATTTCCAAAGGTATTCTCTCAAATAGAATGGAACAATGGAACTGCAAAGGAATTCATTATTGCCCATCGAAGTCTTTGTTTCAATATTCCGTCTCCAGCAAATACCAGAATGGTATTCCCGTCTACCACAAGTTCCTCTTATGTTGCCCATATTGACAGTTCGTCCACGGATTTTCCGGAAATTCTCAGGTTTAAGGCATCAAAAACTCTTGTATCTGGTGATGATTATTTGGCTTTGGTTGGGTGTTTTGTCTATCACTCTATCGGTATAGATCACCATACTTCGTTCTGCTATTCCTACAAAGCCAAAGAAACTGACAGGATGCACCTGAATATTTGTACCGTGGGAACTGACGCTGATTAGCAATGCGGCGTATGCCGCTCCCGCCCACATGGCGCGCGCTCCTACATCATAACCTCCCTTGGGATGTTGGCATGCCCACGCCCCGTTCTAGATTTGTTCTGGTGGCGGCTGCTACATAATACCGTGCTTATTGACAGTCATCTTGCCATCGCGATCGCCGCCAACTGCGTGCGCAGCGGCGCGACGCCCACTCCGCTGCCGCTCGATTCATTCAGCTTGCAATGTTAATTCAGTTGGCTTTAATATCCTCCCTGGAGGAATAGGCCGTGTTGACTGCTATCTCCAGCTCGTTGCGATTACGCGCTAATAACGAAAAATTCGTCTTGTACCATCTTCGACGAATGGGACAGGCAACAAAAAGGCAATTGTCGCTGGCCACCGGACTCACCTTCCAGGCGGCAAGCAGTATCGTTGAAGCCATGGTGGAGCGGGGACTTATCAGGAAGGTTGGCCGCCATACTGGCGGCTTGGGACAACCTTCAGCGATATTTGAAGTCGATCCACTCGGGTCGTTGTCTATTGGGGTTGAGATTGGCCGCCACAACCTCGTTATCGTTGGCGTAGGGCTTACGGGGGTTCGCCTTGCGAAGCTTCAATTCGAGTACGAGTATCCACTCCCGTCCAAGATCCTGCCCTTGGTGACCGACGGCATTCCTCGGCTAATCGAACGACTGAAGGATTTCCGCAACGTCCCGCTGGCCGGTGTTGGTGTCTCCGCTCCCTATCTCCTGGGCGGATGGGCTAAGCTGCTTGGATTTCCCACCCATGTCGAGACGGCTTGGCGCGAGGTCGTCCTGCAGGACGAAGTCCAGAAGCTCACGAACATGCCGGTGTACTTCGAAAATGACGGAACCTCCGCCTGTGCTGCCGAACTCCTGCTTGGCGTAGGCCAGGAGTTGCAGAGCTTCCTGTACTTCTTCCTCGGGACCTTTACCGGCGGCGGACTGGTTCTCGATGGTGCGTTGCAGTTTGGTCCCAACCGCAATGCGGGAGCCCTTGGGCCCATGCCTGTTCCGCCATCCCGCCTCCCCTCCGTGCCGCCGCCGGATGGAGGCATGGAGATCCTGATGAACCGGGCGTCGTTGCATGCGCTGCTGCGGCATTTTCACCATTCCGGCTACTCGAGCCTTAGCGAGCACGACATTCCGATTTTCTCCCAGCGCGACAGCTCTGCGCTCACCGAGTGGATGGACGACGCGACCGACGCGCTGGCCTATGCCGCGATCAGTGCGCTGTGCGTCGTCGACGTGCAGGCGATCGTTCTGGGTGGTGCTCTGCCCCAATCGTGCCTCGAGACAATCACCTCCATGCTCGCGCACAAAGTCAACCTTCGTGGCCATGACGGCATCTGCGTCCCTGCGTTCAGAGTCGGTACCGTGGCCGGCGAAGCGTCCGCCATCGGGGCTGCCATGATGCCGTTCTATAACGAGTTCACGCCCAACAGATCGTCGTTGCTCGCCAAACACAAACCTGATGGCCCGGCATTCGCGGAGTCAGCCGAGAGCAGCGTCCTGATCAACGGAGAGCAGCGCATGATGCGCATGATCGCGGATCCCAAGATGGACAGTCCCGCAGGGTAGTTGTCGTTCGAGAATAGCCCAATGAACTGTGATGAGAACAGGTGGTTGCGATGAGATTCGGACATACGAAGGCGCAGGTTGTGGTGGCCGGAGGAGGAGTGGCAGGCTGTGCGGCCGCTATCGCCGCGGCCCGGCTGGGCCTCGACACGATCCTGGTGGACCAGTACGGTTTCCTTGGCGGCATGTTCACCGGTGGCAATATGACGGTCTTGAACAGCCCGCCGACCGCCGGCATCGGCAAGGAGATCGTCGACGCGCTGGCTGCCACGGGCGATGCCAAGCGATGCCCCGATGATCCGCCGAATTATCCAATCTTCCACTACCACTCTGAATACTGCACGATGAATGTCGCGTACGATGCGGAGATGGCCAAGATTGTCCTGCACCGCCTGGTTCGCGAATCCGGGGCAAGGCTCCTGCTGCACTCGTTCATCACCGGCGCAGTGACCGACAAGGACACAGTGCGGGGAATTACCGTCGCGAACAAGTCCGGCCAGCAAATCGTCGAAGGCCAGGTGACCATCGACGCCACCGCGGACGCCGATGTGGCGGCGTCGGCAGGTGCTGCCTTCCGCAAGGGGCAGACCGACAAGCAAATCCTTTTCGCCATGACGACGCTGGTGCGCCTCAGCCATATCCACTGGCCCAGCATCTCAGAGTACTCGAAATCCGATCCAGGCTTGGATCGCGCCATCGCAAAGGCCATCGCGCGCGGCGACCTACCGTTTTACAAGCCGCGGCGGCAGGACATGACGAACTACTGGGGCCATGCGCGACCAGAGTTGAGTCACTTGGTGTATGAAGACGAGGCGCTGTTCTGGGGCGGCACGGTCGAGGGCGTGGACGGCACCGATATCGCGGATCTGACCCGGGCGGAGGGTGAGGCACGGGAACAACTGATATCCGAGCTCACATTCCTCCGCAAAGACATCCCCGGATTCCAGAAGGCCAAGATCGAAAGTTCAAGTGTGTCGATTGGCGTCAGGGACACCCGTCACGTCATTGGTGTGTCCACTCTGACCGGTGCGGACATCCTGGAACGACGCAGCTTCAAAGACGAAGTCGCCTACAACATGAAGGGTGGCGTCCCCGTCAACGGCCTCCCCTACGGGTGCTTTGTCCCCCAGAAAACCGACGGACTCCTGATGTCGGGAAACTGCATCTCGGTCATTCCGGGGTCGACCGAAATGGGATCGCATCTGGGATCGTTCAACAATTTGAAAGACATACCGACCATGTGGACGACTGGCGAGGCGGCCGGAACGGCTGCGGCGCTGGCTGTCCGAGCCAATGTCGCCCCGCGCGCCCTTGATGCCGAGGCTCTGCGCGAGCAGCTTTTCCGCCAGGGAGCCCTGTTCTCGCCGGAAAAGGTGCGTGAACTGGAGAGCGCCCGGCTTCCCAGCGGCCGAACCATCCGGGAATATTACGATGACGAGCTGACCAGCATGAAGCACCACTGGAGAAGCATGGGAGAGTGGTCGTAGGGGCCATCTGGGACCACAACGTCATAGGAAACAGCGAGCCGCGCAGAGGGAACGTATCATGGACAGCGCCGTCAGCATGCCTTTGGGAGAAGGCCAGGTTGCCTTCCATCGCCGCTCTGGTCTACTGGACGCTCTGGCGCGCCGGCGTACCGTACTGATTACACTGGCCTTGATCATGGTCGCCTGGCAACTTGGGCCACGCCTTCTGGCGCTGCCGACCTATTTGCTGCCGCCACCGTCAACCGTGCTGATGGCATTTCTAGAGCAATGGCAGCGCGCGTTGAACGCAGCCTGGATCACCACCACCGTCATGCTCGGCGGTTTCATCGCCGCCGCGGTGTTCAGCACGGTGTTTGCTGTCCTGATCGTCAGTTCACAATTGGTGGAGGACGCCATCCAGCCAATCCTGTTGGTCTTCCAGGTCGTCCCCAAAATCGCGATCGCACCGCTCTTCATCGTCTGGTTTGGCTTCGGCTGGATACCGGAGACGGTCCTCGTCTTCCTGATGGCGTTCTTTCCCATCACGCTGTCTGCGGTCGCAGGCCTGAAGTCCGCAGACCCCGATATCCTTGATCTCGCGCGCTCAACCGGGGCGAGCACCTGGGCAATGTTTCGCAAGATCAAACTGCCGCAGGCCTTGCCAGAAATATTCACCGGGCTGAAGGTCGGTATCACGCTTGCCTCCACGGGTGCGATTACCGCCGAATTCATCGCCTCCGATCGAGGAATCGGGTATTTGCTCCTGGAATGGCGGGCTGATCTGAATACACCCATGGTATTCGCCGGGATATTCCTGATCAGTGCTGCTGGTCTGCTCCTCTACTACGTCATTGAGGTTATCGAGCATGTCACGATCCCGTGGCACGTCTCGCAGCGCAGGGACATTTCCCATGCATGAGAATGTCACGCCAGGTGCGGGGCACGGTTCGCCGGCGAGTATCGTCCTCGAACACGTTTCGAAGACCTATCCGACCTCGGGTGGCGGATGGACAGAAGCCGTCAAGGACGTGAGCCTGACCGTTCGCCAGGGCGAGTTCCTCTCCATCCTTGGGCCATCCGGATGCGGCAAGAGTACGCTGCTGCGTATGATTGCAGGACTGCTTCCGGTAACCCAGGGCCGGATACTCGTCGCCGGGGTCGAGGTGAAGCGACCTGTTACGGATGTCGGAATCGTTTTCCAGAAGCCGGTGCTTCTGGAATGGCGCACGGTGCTTGAGAACGTGCTGCTGCAGCCGGAACTGCGCGGCGCCGATACCCGTGCATTCGTCGCCCGGGCACGTGATCTGCTTGTCTCTGTCGGACTGGAAGGCTTCGAGGACTCGCATCCCCGCCAGCTCTCCGGAGGTATGCAGCAGCGCGCCTCAATTGCCCGGGCACTGGTCAACGATCCTCCTCTGCTGCTGATGGACGAGCCGCTGGGAGCGCTCGATGCGCTGACACGCGAACAGATGAGGGTAGACCTCGAGGAACTTTGGCTGCAATCGAGCAAGACCGTCGTCTTTATCACCCACTCTATCGATGATGCGGTGTTGTTGAGCGATCGCGTGGTGATCATGTCGCCCCGGCCAGGCTGCATCGATCATGTCATTGACATTGACCTGCCACGCCCTCGGGCGCTGGCAGGTCGCAAGCACGAAGGCTTCCATGTCGCCGAAGAGGCAATCACTGCCATCTTCCTCGAGCGTGGCGTCCTGCAGCGTTCTCGAGGACTGACCGCCGCAGAAATTGCCCGGCACACCGAGTCATCCCCGGCGACTCGTCGCCAAACGGTATCCTGAACGCCGTGATCAAAAGGCATGGAGCCCGTCAGGATCGAACGAAACTTGGGAGATAAGAATGTCCATCCGTTACGCGCGAATGCTAATCGGCCTTTGCGTCTGCCTTGCGGGCGCGAGAGCGCAAGCAGCTGACGACGTCACGCTTCGGCTGAATACAGTGCTGAATGGCTGGCACTGCGTCTGGCACATGGCGCGGGATAAAGGTTGGTTTACCGAACAGGGCATCAACCTCAAGAGCATCGGCGAGAGCCGCGGCTCGGCCGATACCGTTCAGCTCGTCGCCGTCGGCACCGACACGTTTGGTGTGGCCGATCCTTCGGTGACGATCGCAAGCGAGGTGCAGGGCCTGCGCGTCAAGGCCGTGTTCAGCCTCATCAACAAGAGTTCGCTGGCCGTCATCACACCCGCCGACAAGCCGATCAGGGTTGCCAACGATCTTCGCGGCAAGCGATTCGCCGTTCCTGCCAGTTCCTCCGTGCCGCCGCTGTTCCAGGCGGTCATGAAGCGCAACAACCTCACCGAAAACGACGTCCGGATGGTGACCATGGATGCAGGCGTCGTACTGACATCCCTGGTCGCCGGCCAGGTGGATGGTGTGTTGCTGGGCCTGGACGGCGTGCCCGACCTCGATGCACGCGGCTTCAAATACACCTACAAGACGTTTGCCGATCTCGGAGTGAACACACCGGTATCGTCAGTCGTGACGACGGAGAATACCATTGCTACCAATCCGGACCTCGTGCGCCGCTTCGTCAGCGTGACCCAGCGGGCATGGGAGGAAGCCGTTCGCAATCCCGACGCTGTTGTCGATGCGTGCAGTCGCACGAAGCCGACGATTTCACGCGAGACCTATCGCAAGCAGCTTGATATCGTCCTGACTCTGCTCGCGAGTGACGCCACCAAGGGCCATCCGATTGGCTGGGGCGCCGCGGCGGACTGGGATAGTGCATTGCAGGTGCAGAAGGAATATCGGAACCTCAAGACCGACCAAGCGGCGACGACATTCTTCACCAACGATTTCCTGCCTACGGAGTAGCAGGTGCAGCTGCTTGGTCAGCTTCCGCGCCGATAGTGGGCCAAAGATGGCCGCGA
The DNA here is from genome assembly GCA_003164455.1 of Acetobacteraceae bacterium. GTDB lineage: Bacteria > Pseudomonadota > Alphaproteobacteria > Acetobacterales > Acetobacteraceae > Rhodovastum. Next base: position 5,002 of record PLTJ01000001.1, on the reverse strand, counting down.
AACGGCGCGGAATGCGACATGCCCGGGGTCGACACCTGAATCGTTGAAACTCTTGCTGTGTGTTTGCTTCGTGCGGTGGCCGTTCTCAACTCGGCGGCTTCCCAGCATTTCTGTCACTCTCCCCGAACGCGCCATTTTCGCGTGCACCGGCGCGGTTTCCTTTGATTGCACGGCGACGTAGAGGCATCTCGCGAGATGAGCATCTCCTCCCGCTATGGTTACCGCATCGGTATCGACCTCGGCGGCACCAAGATCGAAGTCGCTGCATTGGCGTCAGACGGCAGCCTCCGCCTGCGCCACCGCATTCCCACGCCGTGCGGCTATGATGCCATCATCAGCGCCATGGTCGAACTCGTCCACAGCATCGAGTCTCAGCTCGGCAGCAACGGCAGCGTCGGTCTCGGCATCCCTGGAGTCATCAGCCCTGCTACCGGCTTAGTGAAGAATGCGAACTCGATCGTGCTGAATGGCCATCCGCTTGACCGTGACTTTGCCCAGGCGCTTGGTCGCGGAGTGCGGGTGGACAACGATGCAAACTGCTTTGCCCTTTCGGAAGCCGCCGATGGTGCCGGCGCCGGCCACCATTGCGTGTTCGGCGTCATCATCGGTACTGGGTGCGGTGGCGGCATTGTCATCGGCGGTCGTGTCCTGAAAGGCCGTCACTGCATCGCCGGCGAATGGGGCCACGTCCCGTTGCCATGGCCTAGCCGCGACGAAATCCCTGGCATGCAATGCTGGTGCAGCCGTCACAACTGCATGGAGACGCGCATTTCCGGCACCGCGCTGGCCAGGGACTGCGACGGCCCCGAGGCGCGTGACGCCTCCACCATCCCCACCCGCGCCGCCGCCGGCGAGGCGCGAGCGCGCGAGGCGCTCGCCCGCCACGTCGACCGACTCGCTCGCGGCCTTGCCGTCGTCATTAATGTGATCGACCCCGACGTGATCGTGCTAGGCGGCGGCCTGTCGAACATGGACCATCTTTACGCCGAGCTGCCAGGTCTGCTGCCCAAATATGTGTTTTCCGATTTCGCCCAGACGCCCGTGGTGAAGAACGTGCATGGCGATTCCTCGGGCGTGCGCGGTGCCGCCTGGCTCTGGCCCACGCCGGCTGCCGGTGGGTAATGCTTGCGCCTTTTGGCCCCCCCCCGTTTGCCGTCCAATCGGCCAAAGCTTATCCGGCTGTTCGGTTACCGGGGCCACCTCACTTTCGCTATCTGCCGAAGGGCTCAGCAGTAGCGCCGGACAGTGGCCAGAGCGCCGACCGTATGAAGCGAAGTCAGCGCCTCCCGGTAGGCTTCGACAAAGCGCGGCTGATCAATCAGGTCGCCGAACACCTCGCGATTCTCAAGGAAAGCTGTAATGTTTTCGCGATTATGTGCGGCAAAGGCCATCAGCTTATCCCGCAGTGGATCCACGACCTCGATCGGCCGCCCCTGCTCGTCACGGCCTTCCGCATAGCGCGCCCAACCCGCGACCACGGCAGCGCAACGAGAGATTCCGCCACCCGAAGCCAATTGCGCGCGGATTATCGGTAACATCCATTTTGGGATACGGTCGGAACTCTCCGCGCACAGCCGGGCCAATGTGTCACGTATTTCAGGGTTCGCGAAGCGCGCGATCAGGGTACGGCGATAGTCGTCCAGCTCGACACCCGGTACCGGCTCAAGCGTCGGCGTGGCTTCCATTACCATGTAGTTCAAGACAAACTTGGCAAAAAAAGCATCGCGCGCCACCTCATGGGCATAGCGATACCCAGACAGATAGCCGAGGTACGCAAGCGCCTGATGACTGACGTTCAATAGCCGAAGCTTCATCAGCTCGTAGGGCGCGACGTTCTGCACCATCTGCGCGCCCACATGCTCGTAGGCCGGACGGCCGGACGGAAAGTGGTCCTCCACGACCCATTGGGTGAACGGCTCGCATACCACTGGCCACGCATCGCCGATCCCGAAACGCTCCGCAACCTCGGCGATGTCCTCCTTGCTGGTTACCGGCGTGATACGGTCCACCATGGCGTTAGGAAAAGTCACAAAGCTGCCGATCCACTCACCCAACTCAGGATTTTTGCGGCTGGCAAAGGCGCTGACCATCCTGCGAGCGACGACGCCATTGCCCTGGATATTGTCGCAGGACGCCACGGTGAATGGCGCAACACCGCGTGTACGGCGGCGGTGCAAAGCCTCGGTGATCAAGCCAAACGCAGTCCGCGGCACCGCGCTCTCACGCAGATCGTGCACCACGTCCGGATTGTCGAAGTTGAACTCCCCGGTAACATGATGGAAGTTATAGCCGCCCTCGGTGATGGTCAGCGAGACGATGCGCGTGCTCGGGGCGGCCATCAGCTCGATGACCGCTTCCGGATCGTCAGGTGCGTAGCGGTAATCGACGATCGAGCCGATCACGCGGGCATCATGACGGCCATCGGGATGCTTGACGATCAGTGTGTAGAGCCCGTCCTGGCTCCGCAGCACGTCACGCATGCGCCGGTCTGCCGGCATGATGCCCACGCCGCAGATGCCCCAGTCCAGTGCTTCGCCCTGGTTCATGAGCCGATCGAGGTACATTGCTTGGTGGGCGCGGTGGAATCCCCCGACACCGAAGTGGACGATACCTACTTTCACGCGGCCACGGTCATATGCCGGTCGGGCGACGCTGGCCGGCAATATGGCGAGAGTCTCATTGCTGAGCTTTTGCATGATGCCTTTCACCGAGTATCCGAAGGTCGGGGCTATGCGACCCAGACCCCGATCAACCACTGTCCTGGACAGGAAACATGGAAGCGCCCACATACGAGCCTCGTCCGGCTCGTGAAAACCGGATGTGCTGCGAACGTGTCGCTCACGTTACACGGCCTGCCAAGCTGTCTCCTGCGGAGAAATTGCATAACATAAACTCTGTTTCGCAGTAGAAAATACCGACCAGGCCCGCATCAAAGTGAACAGCCTGGAAGACCATCGGTAGCCACCAACGCTTCGGTGGGTACCGCCGGTCGTGAGCACCTCAACCCGGCAGGTCGACCATGACCTTCATGATGTCCGTGCCATTTGCGTCGATATACCGGTAAGCCTCCGTCCAGGCATCAAAGGCGAAGTGGCGAGACACCAGCGGAGTGATCGAGATGGATGTTTCGAGATACTCCACGGCGCGTTCCCAATCGGCACGCCAGTACATCATGCTTCCGGCCAGGACAATCTCGTGCTCTCCGACCACTGCCATATCGACGACTGGCGGCTTGCCATAGACGCCGACGATCAGAATGGTACCGCCCTTCTCGATCGCCTCGACGGCCGAACCGAGGGACGCCTCGGCACCGGCGGCTTCAAACGCCATGTCAAAGCCATCCTCGCCGAATATCTTCCGCGTCGCCTGCTTCAGGGAGCGCACCCTCGTGTTCACCACGTGGTCGACCCCACATTGCTCCGCGATCTCAAGCCGATGGTCACCGATGTCGGTGACCAGAACGGAACGAGCTCCCTGCGCTTTGGCGATCTGAGCGATTAGGTTGCCGATCGTTCCGGCTCCGAGGACCACGACGTTGCGACCACGGAGATTTCCGGCTCGGCTACAGGCGTGGACCGCGACCGCCACCGGCTCGACAAATGCGCCCTGATCCGGCGTAAAGCTGGCCGGCAGCGCAACCAGGCGTTCAGCTGGGATGTTGTAGAGTTCCCGCCCGCAGCCGTCGGCTTGGAATCCGCGGACCTTCAGGTTTTCGCAAATATTGAAACGCCCCTTCTTGCAGGGGTTGCAGTGACCGCAGACGATTTGTGGCAACGCGGTTACCTTGCTCCCGATGGTGGGCACGTTTTCGGCACCCGGGCCGATCGCCTCCACGATCCCCGAGAACTCGTGTCCCTGGATCACGGGGTACGGCGTAAAGGGATGCGATCCGTGCCACACATGAATGTCGGATCCGCAAATGCCGATCTGCCGAACGCGAATCCGCACCTCTCCCTGTCCTGGGGGCGTTTCGGGCGCGTCACTGAATTCGATGTGGCCTGGCCCTGTCATGACCGCTTGTTTCATAATGAGTATCCTCTACGCGTACGTAGCGCCGATGTCAGGCGTCACTGATGTGCTTGCACGCGAACCCCAGCCACGTAGGAGCCGCAGTATCTTTTTCGAGTAGCGGCTCAGCTCCACGCAGCCAGCTATCCCCTCAAGGCATGTCGATTGTCAACTTGCGCGAAAAAGGTCCGATGTCAATCGATGCCTTAATTGTGGGTGGCTATCCTTGCCCGGCTATGAGAGATGGTCGAGGAAATTCGCACAGATCGATAGGTGGAGAATCTGCTTGAGAGCGGTGAAAATGGCGTACAACAGGAGATACCATGACGAGACGAGCACGCCGAACCCATACACCGCGCTTCAAGGCCAATGTGGCGCTGGCGGCGATCAAGGGTGAGAAGACGTTGGCCGAATTGGTACACTAGTATGACGTACACCCGAACCAGATTACGACCTGGAAGGCACAACTGCTGGAGGGGGTGGCCGGGGGTTTTGGCTCTGGTTCTTCGGGGATCGAGGCGGCGCCGGCGGTGGATTTGAAGGTGCTGCACGCCAAGATAGGCGAGTTGACGTTGGAGAACGATCCCGATCAAGTCGGGGACAAGCTTTTTGGCCGGTGCGCTCGGCAAAGCCGGCCTGCTGAGCGCAAAGCGATGATCGACCGGGAGCACAATCTGCCGCTGGCGCGACAGGCCGAGTTGCTGCGGCTGAGCCGTAGCACTCTTTATGTCAATCAGCGTTGAATCGGGGCTCTGGCGCATACTTGGTGCGGGTAATTGGCCCAAATTATGAGGGGCCGAGAAGGCATGCACGAAGGAGATCCAGCTTCGCTCGGCCATACATTTGTCGCTTTACGAGCTTCAGCTTGGTATTCTGACCCTCGGTCTGTCCGTTTGACCAGGGTTGCGTCAGAGCGGCGTGCACTCCGGCGAGATCTTGAACGATACCCTTCGCGAAGGATCCCAGCGGACTAGCAGCCTTATGTGGACGGCCC
>PLTJ01000277.1:2624-3047 GCA_003164455.1 Acetobacteraceae bacterium | reverse complement strand
CAGCGCCCTGGCCTTATCTTCGCGCTTACGTCGGGTCGGTCGGGTTCGGGTTGCGCACATCAAGATATCCTTATATACGCGTGCCGCACATCAGGAGCACCGTCATGCCCACCAGCCCAGACTACAAGGTCAAGAATATCTCTCTCGCCGAGTGGGGCCGCAAGGAGGTTTCCATGGCCGAGGACGAGATGCCGGGGCTGATGGCGCTGCGTGCCGAATACGGCGATAGCAAGCCGCTGACCGGCGCCCGCATCGCGGGCTGCCTGCACATGACCATCCAGACCGCCGTGTTGATCCAGACGCTGGAGCGTCTCGGCGCCACCGTGCGCTGGTCGTCGTGCAACATTTTTTCCACCCAGGACCATGCCGCCGCGGCCGTGGCCGCCGCCGGCACCCCCGTGTTCGCCTGGAAAGGCATGAACG
>PLTJ01000277.1:0-2612 GCA_003164455.1 Acetobacteraceae bacterium | reverse complement strand
GAGACCACGACCGGCGTGCACCGGCTGCGCGAAATGGCGCAGGCCGGAACCCTCCTGGTGCCTGCCATGAACGTCAACGACAGTGTCACCAAGTCGAAATTCGACAATCTGTATGGCTGCCGGGAGAGCCTGGTCGATGCGATCCGCCGCGGCACCGACGTGATGATGGCCGGCAAGGTCGCGCTGGTGAACGGCTTCGGCGACGTCGGNNTCATCACCATCGAGCACATGCGCCGGATGAAGCACCGCGCCATCGTCTGCAACATCGGCCACTTCGACGCCGAGATCCAGATTTCGGCACTGCGCAACCTGCGTTGGGACAACGTCAAGCCGCAGGTGGACGAGGTCGTGTTTCCCGACGGCAAGCGCCTTATCGTGCTGTCCGAAGGGCGGCTGGTGAACCTGGGCAACGCCACCGGTCATCCCAGCTTCGTCATGAGCGCCAGTTTCACCAACCAGGTGCTGGCGCAGATCGAGCTGTGGGGCGCGCCCGCCGGTCGCTATCAGCGGCAACTGTACACGCTGCCCAAGCCCCTGGACGAGAAGGTGGCGGCGCTGCATTTGGCCAAGGTCGGTGCCAAGCTGAGCAAGCTGTCGGTGAAGCAGGCCGCGTATATCGGCGTGCCGCAGAGCGGCCCGTTCAAGCACGACCTCTACCGCTACTGACCCAGACGACCCATCGGCATGGCCGGCGCAAGCCGGTCACGCCGGCGGTAAGCGGCCCGGGGCCCCATGTCGGTCGCGCGTTAACATGCTGGTGATACCAACGCTGTATCATCGCGTTGCAAGGGGTGGTCGGGCTGGCGTGCGCCAGGACAACTCTTGTGCGGATCGGCGGAAAATCCAAGCTAAAGCCGAGGTTTTTGCGCGCCTGCCGACTTGTGGAGGGGAAGCTCTTCCATGACTGATCGGACGCCCGGGATGCCTCCACGCGATTCGGATCGGCCGCTGACGCGCGCCGTGCAACGCGCCTTGTCAACGGTGCATGACGCGGCGTCCACGTCCGACCTGTTGTTTCTCGAACGTTGGGAAATCAGCCCGGAACCGAGCGCCGCGGCGGTGCTGCGTGTCGGCCAGTTACGGCGGGCCAATCCAAGCCTGGCCGCGGAAATCCGCGCTGAAATCGCGGCCCGGCGCCACCAACCCGCAACCGTGGGCTGAAACGTCGGGGCTGCCTTCTTCATCGGTTCGCCGGCAACGACGCGGCGATGCGTGGGTTCAGGGCATGTGCATAATGCTGACGGGCGGGATGCTGGCGCCGGCGGCGCCCACCAGCACGGTGATGGTCACCGGCGGCTCGTAGGCGAAGTGAAGGGTGAGCGGGAAGCTTTCGCCTGGCATCAATTGATGGTGCATGCCGACCAGCATCAGATGATAGCCGCCGGGGGCCAGCGCCACTTTCCTGCCCGATGACAGCGGCAGGCCGCCGACCGCCTCGACCATGCGCATGACGCCACCATCCTCGACGGTTTCGTGCACCTGGACCCGGGCGGCGACCGGCGTGCGGCCGCCGATCAGCCGATCAACCATCCCGGCGGTGAGCGTCACGTAAACGGCGGCGGTCACGGCATGGGGCGCGGTGGCGCGGGCCCAGGGCTGCTGGACCATGACGCTCTGTGCCCGGGCCGCCGGGGCGGCGAGCGACACGGCGGCAAGCAGCAGAACCGCGACAGGAACGATTAAACGCATGGTAGCTCTCCTGAAGGATCGGCCGATCGATCCAAGCAGAGCACGGGACGCTAACGGAGGGAAGCCGCTGGCGTGAAAATGGCGGCGGCAAAAAAGCTGGTGGAGCCAATCGGGATCGAACCGACGACCTCCTGAATGCCATTCAGGCGCTCTCCCAACTGAGCTATGGCCCCACGGCGCGGTGTGTTCCAGGGCTGGGACCCTGGCGCGGCGGGGCATATAGACGCGGGCGGGCGGGACAATCAAGGGTCGGAATTGCAGGGTTCACATGTTCACATCGATAGGGCGGCCGGCGGACGAGGCGACAGCGGTCGGCGCCGAGGCCGTGTTGCTCGAATGGCTCGCTGCCGTGTGCGGCCGCGCCCTCGCGGGTCCTGCCGGGCTGCGCGACTGGGCACGCAGCGATCCCGCGGCTTTCCGCGCCGCGTTTGCCATCTTCGCTGGTGTCGACACCGGGCTGGCGGAAATCGCCGCCGGCTGGCTGCTCGGCGCCGGGGTGCGCCCGGATGACCGGGTACTGTGGCGCGCAGACGCGGCCGACCCCTGCCTCGCCGGTCTGGCCGCGATCGGGGGCACGCTGACCGACGACCCGGCGGAGGCGACACTCGTGCTGGCCCAGCCGCCGGTCTGGCCGCCTTCGGTTAAGCCGCGAGCCGCAAATCCGGATGGAGACTGAAGGCCGCCTCGGTCTTGTCGCGGATTTCCGCCACCGTTACCCCCGGCGCGATATCGACCAGCACCACGCCCTGCCGTGTGATGGCGAACACGCCAAGGTCCGACACCACCCTGTCGACCACGCCGGCCCCGGTCAGCGGCAGGGTGCAGCGTTTCAGCAGTTTCGGCTTGCCGCCGGCGGTGTGCTCCATCAGCACCACAACCCGCCGCACCCCAGCCACCAGGTCCATGGCGCCGCCCATGCCCTT
>PLTJ01000468.1 GCA_003164455.1 Acetobacteraceae bacterium | reverse complement strand
CGCGGATCGCCTCCACCGCCTGGTGCGTGGCGTCCTGGATCTGGCGCACCTGGGCGCTGATGTCGTCGGTGGCACGCGCGGTCTGCGTCGCCAGGTTCTTCACTTCGTTGGCCACCACGGCGNNCAGCAGGTTGGTCTGCCCGGCGATGTTGGCAATCAGCGCCACCACGTCGCCGATGCGCTGCGCGCCCTCGGCCAGTGCGCGCACCACCGCGTCGGTATGCTGCGTGTCCTGCAACGCATGATTGGTGATCTGCGCCGCCTCGGCCACCTGCCGGCCGATCTCGCCGATCGAGCGGGCGAGTTCCTCGGCCGAGGCCGCCACCATCTGCACGTTGGCGCTGGCCTGCTCGGCGGAACCGGCCACCGAGGCGGTTTGCCGGCCGGTCTCCCCGGCGATGTCGTGCATCGCGCGCGCGGTCGTTTCCAGTTCGCCCGAGGCGGTGGTCAGTTGGCCGAGCCGTTCGCCCACGTGCCCCTCGAAGGTGCCGATCAGCGTCTCCAGCCGGGCGGTGCGCTGTTCCTTGGCCACCAGCGCGGCGGCCCGTTCGGCGCCCAGCCGGGCGGCTTCGACCATGTTGCCGCGAAACACCTCCACCGCGGCCGCCATGGCGGCGATCGCGCCGTGTCCGTTCCGCCCCGGCACGGTCAGCGCCGTCTCGCCGGCCGCCAGGCGCACCATGGCGGCGGTCATTTGGCCGATCGGGCGGACAATGCCGCGGCCGATCACCACCGCCAGCCCCGAGCCCAGCAGCAACGCCACCAGCGCCACCGTGGCCAGCAGCGATTCGGTTTGCCACAGAATATCCTGGGTGCCGGCACGGGTCCTGGCGAACACGTCGGCCAGCACGGTCTGCGCCTGATCCAACTGGCGCTGCATGGTGCCGATCAGCGGCAGCAATTCGGCGTCGTATGTCCGGTCGGTAGCGTCATCGGCGGATAGCGCAAGTTTTCCGAACCGCTCGCTGAAGTCGCCGAGAGAGGCCAGCAGCCCGTCATAGAGGTGTTTGTCGCCGGCGGCAGTGGCGGCCTCCCCGGCCGCTCGTATCACCGCCACCGCCCGGGCCTGCTCGCCGGCGAATGCCTGCCGGGCGGAGTCTCCGGGGCGCGCCTTGTATTGGACCGCGGCCAAGCGGACCGCCGCCAACGCCGGCGCCGCGGTCAGCAGACGGGTGCGCTGCGCCTCGACCGCGTTGAGCTGGCCGATCTGTGTCCCGACGCGCCGGAGCTGCCAGATGCCGACCGTGGCCAGCACGATGCCGAGCACCACCAGGCTGCCGAAGCCGAGGCTCAGGCGTGCGGTGATGCCACGCCGCTCGAGAAAATGTGCAGGCACTCTTGCCTCCATCCGCCATCCGGGACGGTCAGGATGCAAGGCCAGCGTAAAGACACGTTTAACTGCCGGAACGTCGCCATGGCGAAGCGGCGTTATGGCCGGGTTTGCGCCACGTACAGCGTGTGCAGCGGGTCGTCCGGCGCGCCGCGGGCCGGCACGTCCGTGCGCCGCCAGTCCAGGCCGCACGCCGTCATCCGTGCCTCGAAGCGTGGCGAAGGGTCGGCCGACCAGACCGCCAGGCGCCCGCCGGGGCTCAGCGCCGCGCGCAGCCGGTGCAGTCCTTCGGCCGTGTACAGCGCCGCGTTGCCCGCCAGCATGGCCGCATCCGGCCCGTTATCGACGTCGAGCAGAATGGCATCGAAGGCCGCCCCGTCCAGCAGCGCGGCGACATCGGCGCGGCGCACCGCGACGCGGGCATCGTCCAGCGGCCGGCCGGCAAGGATCGCGAGCGGGCCGCGGTTCCAGTCCACCACCTGCGCGAACAGCTCCGCCACCGTCACCCGCGCCGCCGCGGGCAGTGCGTCCAGCGCCGCGCGCAGCGTGTAGCCCATGCCCAGGCCGCCGATCAGCACGCGCGGCGCACCGGCCAGGCCGTCGCAACCAAGCCGCGCCAGCGTCTGCTCGGAGTGGTGCGCGCGGTTGGACATCAGATCCCAGCCGTCGCAGCGGATCTCGTAGATGCCGGCACGCCGGCGCAGCACCAGGCACTCCCCGCCCGGCGCCTCTGCGCGCGCCAGTTCGGTCCAGGGTTCTATGTGCCGGCGTCCATCTCGTGCAGCTTGGCGACGCGGCGGCGGAAATCGGCGTCGGTGGAAAAGCGCGCGGCGAGGAAGGCACTGATCAGGTCACGCGCCAGCCACAGCCCGACGATCTGCGCGCCGAGGCACATGACGTTGACGTCGTCGTGCTCCACGCCCTGGTGGGCGGAGTGCACGTCGTGGCACACCGCGGCGCGGATGCCCTTCATCTTGTTGGCGGCGATCGCGGCACCGACGCCGGTGCCGCACACCATGATGCCGCGCTCGGCCTCGCCGGAGATGATCTTGGCCGCCACGTTGCGGGCGATGTCGGGAAAATCCACGGGCCGAGCGTCGAACGAGCCGACATCGGTGACGTCGTGGCCCAGTTCGGCCAGCAGGGCCAACACGTCTTTCTTGATGAGCCAACCCGCATGGTCGGATCCGACGACGAGGCGCATGGCGGTCTCCTTCACATTGTTCGGCTTGCGGCCGCGCGGTTTCCGCCGCGCGGCCGCAAGGCCTGTCAGCTCCGCATCGCGGCGGGCAGGTCGAAGCCGTAATACTTCTTGAAGATGGTATTCAGTTTGCCGTTCTTCAGATTCATCGTGATCCACTCGTTCACCTTCGCCAGCAGCCGAGGCTCGCCCTGCTTGACGCCGACCGCGAGATCGAAATTGGTGATGATGAACTTGGGCTCGAAGCCGCGCGCGGGGTTCTTCAGGCCCATCTGGATCACCTGCGAGGCCGAGGTCGCGACGATATCGGCCTGTCCCGTCACCGCGGCGGTCAGCAGTGTCGCATCGTCCTCGTAGCGCTGCATGCGGAAGCCATGTTCCGCGGCGATCGCCGTCAGCATGGTGTCCTGCGTAGTGCCGCGGGTCACCGCCACCGCCCGTCCCTTCAAATCGGCGTAAGACTTGAGGGCCAGATCCTTCTTGGCGCCGATGACCGACTGCAACACCGCGTAGGCCTTGCTGAAGTCGATCACCTGGGCCCGTTCCGGGGTCACCGAAAGGGTCGAGATGCAGATATCGGCCTTGCCGGTCTGCAGGTTCGGGATGCGGGTGGCGCCGGTGGTCTGCACGAACTCCAGTTCCAGCCCCCAGTCCTTGGCCAGCAACTGGGCCACCTCCACGTCGGCGCCGATCGGTTGCATCTTGTCATCGACCATGCCGGCCGGCGGCAGGGCCATATCGGTAGCGATACGGATCTTCTTGGCCTTCATGACGTCGTCCAGAACGTCGGCCCACGCGGCGAGCGGCATCAGCGTCAAGGCGCACGTCGATAGCAGCAGTATACGGCGTTTCATGAGTTCTCTCCCTTGGGTGGTTTTGTCGATCGCAGCTCGCTTCCCACGAACTGTCGCAGTTCCGGGCTCGCCGGAGTGGCAAGAATGTCGGGCGGCCCGATCTCCCAGGCGCGGCCTTGGTGCATGAACACGATCTGATCGGCGACGCGGCGAGCGAAGCTCATCTCGTGGGTCACCATCACCATCGTCATGCCCCGCTGGGCCAGCGCCTCGATGACGCGCAGCACCTCGCCGGTCAGCTCGGGGTCGAGTGCCGAGGTGACCTCATCGAACAGCATCACCTTGGGCTCCATGGCGAGCGACCGGGCGATGGCGGCGCGCTGCTGCTGACCGCCGGAAAGCTGCTCGGGCCAGGCGTGCGCCTTGTCGGCCAGGCCGACCTGCCCCAGCACGCGCGCGGCCAGCGCTTCGGCTTCCGCGTGGCCCAGGCGTTTGACCGTGCGCGGCGCCAACGTGATGTTCTGCAGCACGGTCAGGTGCGGGAACAGG
>PLTJ01000117.1 GCA_003164455.1 Acetobacteraceae bacterium | reverse complement strand
AACCGAAATGAGGGGATTCGTGAGGCCCCAGAGGCCACCCCAGAACGCCCCTCGTGAACCCCAGAACTTGACCCGATCACCGACGTTGTAAAAGCCGATGACTTTTTCTTCGGTATGGTAGCCTTTCCCGACAACGCTGAGATTCTTCATCTCGAAACCCGCCGAGCTCAGATTTTTGACTGCTTCTTCCGCCGCGCGATGATCCGCGAAGACGGCAATGACTGCGTCAGTCCTATCCATTTGATCCTCTCCTGGGTCGAGGCCGCACCCGGTCATAACCTCTGATTCTACGCGCTTCAGCTTTGGACACAGAAACACCCGCATACCAGCATGCGTTTCACGTCCTCATCCCCGGGGGTGGCCGCGACGGTGCGCACGCCCGGCCAGCCCGGCAGGTTCCCGCGCTTTTACGGCGTGTATTGCTGCGTCCTGGTGGTGGTGACTGACGTCCCGGGCTGCATGATCGGCACGTTCTCCTGTGTGGTGGTCCGCTCGGTCGTCGTCGTGCGTACCTCGGTCGGCGCTTGCGTGGCTACGCAGCCGCCAACCAGCGCCATCGCGCCGAGCAGCGCGCCCCCAAGCAGCCACCGAAGGCCCTCGTTCGCCTTGTGTTGCGATGTCATCCAATTGCTCATGACAGATTCCCTGTTCCTGGGCATAGCCGGGTGGGCGGCGCCTACCGGCTTGGCCGAACGTCCTACTCCGTGACCGTCGTCGAGGATTTCGTGATGGTTGTGGTCAGCGGTGGCGGATACGTCGTTATCCTGGTCACGCTATCGTCCGCCACGCCGTTGCTGCTTTGGTAAGTCGTCTCGCTGGTGTTTGTCTGTGTCCCATCCGGGCCGGTGGTTCTTTGTGTCCGCGTGACGCTGAGGGTACCCGCAGGTGGTGCCACAATCACGGGTGTGACGGTCGTCGTGACTTGCGAGGATGTTGTCTGCGCCAGTGCGATGCCGGTCATCATCGCCAATGCAACCACGCCGGCCGCCAATAGCTTGCTCATTCTCGCAATCCAATACATGCAACACGACGCATGATGCCGTGATGTAGCTTGCCAGTTAGCAAGCCAACGCCGCCGGATCGAGGGTCGGATTCTACTCACCTCGCGCCAAGCTCAAATTCGCAACGCCGTCCCCATCACAAGGCCATGCCTGTCCACGCCCGAAAAAGATTATCTGGGGGCAGCGTGCGATTCGACGAACCAGAGTTGCTGATCGATGCCGCGTGAGATCTCAGTGAAAAGATCGGCGGTATCCGCATCGCCGAAGGCCGTGGCCTGCCCGATGGCCTCGCGCACGGATTCGCCGAACCCTGCCAGCGCCTCGGAAACAGCAAAGACGTGCTGCCGCTCGTCGGCGATGTCCAGCGGGTAGGGGATAAGAAAGGACCGTTCCGCGGCCACCTGAACGGTGCCGTTGGCAGTGCCGCCAAGTGCGGCGGCGCGCTCGGCGATGAGGTCAGAATAGCTTTCGACGTCGCCGGCAACCTTGTCGAACAGTTCGTGAATTGCCATGAAGCCGGGCCCACGCACGTTCCAATGCGCCTGCTTCATCTGGGCATGCAGGTCGATCGCCGCCGCCAGGTGCTTGTTCAAAAGTTCGATGGACTGCGTCCGGATGTTTTCGGAAAGTGTGTTGTGTGTCTGATGCATGGTCGGATCTCCAGATTTTTGCTTATGTAGGCGTCGGATCCCGCGGCATCGGACTCAGCCGTTCCGTCAAGAACGCGCCAATTTCGACCGTAGCCGACAGCAGCATGCCGACAACAGGATCGGAAACTCCCTAGGCGGCGTGTGTCACTTTTCGCTCTTTCCGGCGATCATCCCGGCAAGAAGCGCGGCCATCAGCGCGGCGCCCTTGTGCTCCTGAACCAGGCGCGTCGCCTCGGCGAGCACGAGTGGTGTGCCAACTGCGGCAGGCGGCGGCAAGCGGGGCCTCAAGCTGTACCGGCTTAGCGCGAACAGGGCGAAACTCATGACGAGAAGAACGCCAGCGACGATGGCCGATGCGCCGGCCGCGCCAACATGCGGCCGGGCATAAATCCACAGGGCAGTAAGACCGCACGTTATCGCGGCGACGGCGCAAGCGGCGGCCGCCACGGCCGCAACTGCGACGCATGCGGCGCGCGCGGTCGCCCGACGCCCCTGCCGCGCGGCGCCGGCCGCGGCCAAGGCAAGGACAATTTCGATCAGATCGCTCATCGACCGGCCCACGCTCACCGTGACAGCATACGCCCGCCGAGGTAACCGACAGCCAAGGCGACCAGCAGTGCCATTAAGGGCTGCGCCTCGACCTGCCGAGAGATCGCCTGGGCCGCCCGCTCACCCTCGGCAGCGACATTGCGACAGACCCGGTGCGCGCCGTCGTCGAGATGATCGCTGGCACTCTGGACACCAGTCGTCGCGCCGAGCTTCAAATGCTCAATCAGGCCCGCGACATCGCGCTTCAAGGCGGCGATATCGTCCTGCAGGCCGGCGGTGCTGGATTCGTTCTTGTTTAGTTCGCTCATGGTTCTGACTCTCCTATCGCAGCGGTCGTTTGGGCGGCGACCCTGGGCGTAATTCGGCGCCCTCGCGGGGACGGGCGCCGACGGCATCGGCAGCAAGAGTTGGGTCTCGGCCCCGAATGGGTCGCGCCAGACAAGGCGGCGCCGGGGGGAACAAACGGTCCGATTAAAACCTCGGCATTCCTGACCATAGCGCATGGGAAACCGCCGGAAGCAGGCTCGGAATATACTCAGTCCGCGCCGACGGTAGCCCTTGGCAAACGGCCAACCCTCCCACAAGTCAGCTGGGCAGGCTTGGCCGCGGCCGGGAAGTCATGGTAACGTGCAATACATCTCCAGTTAGGAGACAAACCTCTGGGGTTGTGACCGGCATGCCCGACAGCCACCCACGTCAGCCGAAAGAGCCACGATCGCGATCGAACCGCCACTTCCCAGCGGCGCCCGGCGCTTCGCGCGGTGCTGGAGAATTCGCAGTCGTCGGCATCGGCGCCTCGGCGGGTGGTCTCGATGCCTGCCGAAGGTTGTTGCGTGCGCTGCCGGCCAATAACGGCATGGCCTTCATTCTGGTGCAGCACCTCGATCCGACCCACGAAAGCATGCTGGTGGACCTTCTGGCCGGCTACACGGCAATGCCCGTGCGGCAAGCCGCCGAGGGGATGCCGATCGCCGCTGATCACGTTTACGTTATCCCTCCCGGAACCTATCTTGCTGTCGGCGACGGCGCCCTGCACCTGTCGCAACCCCAGGAGCGGCACGGCGCACGCCTGCCTTTCGACTTCCTGCTGCATTCGTTGGCGGAGGATTGCGGCGTGCGTGCCATCGGCGTGGTCCTTTCCGGAACGGGTGCGGACGGCAGCGTCGGGCTGAAGGCCGTCAAGGAAAAGGGCGGACTCGTTATCGCACAGGATCCCGACGAGGCTGCCTTTGCCGGCATGCCGCGCAGCGCGATCATGACAGGCGGGGTGGACTTCGTGCTTCCGGTGACAGATATTCCAAGCAGGCTACTCGAATACGATCGGCGAATGGCCGGTGCCCGAGCGCGTAATTCAGCGGTTCCGCGGGACGTGATGCAGGATGTTTTGCTGAATATTATCGATCTTCTTCGGACCAAGACCGCCTATGATTTCAGGCTTTACAAGCCGGGTACGTTGCAGCGCAGGGTCGAGCGGCGCATGGCGATGGCGGCGGTCGAAGCCGACGACATGGCTCAGTACCTGGACATACTGCGGGGCGACAGCGGCGAACTCGATCTTCTTGCCAAGGACCTGCTCATCAACGTCACCAGCTTCTTCCGTGATCCGAAGGTATTCGACCTGCTCGCCGAAAAGGTCGTTCCCGATCTGGTCCGCAAGCACGCCCCCGATCAGCCCTTGCGCGTCTGGATCGCCGGTTGCAGCACGGGCGAGGAGACCTATTCCCTTGCCATGCTCTTCCGCGAGGAAATTGCCGCGGCGAAGCTGAACATCAAGCTGCAGGTCTTTGCCTCCGACGTTGACCCGGATGCGGTGGCCAGGGCCCGCGAGGGCCTCTATCCGAAAACGATCGAGGCGGAGGTGTCTCCGGCACGGCTCGAACGCTTCTTTTCGAAGGACGATCACGGCTACCGGGTATTGCCCGAGTTGCGGACGGCCGTGGTGTTCACGGTGCAGGACGTTCTGGCCGATCCGCCTTTTTCACGCCTCGACCTGATTTCCTGCCGCAATCTTCTGATCTATTTGCGCCTGGAGGCACAGGCGAAGGTTCTTTCGCTGTTCCATTTCGCCCTGCGCGAAGGCGGTGTTCTTCTGCTTGGCAACTCGGAGACAGTCGGCGACGCCGAAGCGCGCTTTGAGGTGATCTCGAAGCCGGAGCGGATCTATCGGCACGTCGGTCGCAGCCAGCCCGGTGAAATTGGCTCGCTGATGGGCTCCGGTGAGGGCCTGCGTGCGCGCGCGCGCGGCGTACAAGGCCAGGCGCCGTCGCGTCAAACCGCGGCCGCCGACGTCTGCCGCCGGCTGGTCACGGAAACCTATGCGCCGGCAGCGGTACTGATCAACCGCAAGTATGAGTGCCTGTACTCCCTCGGACCGACTGACCGCTTTCTGCGTCTGGCACCGGGGCAGCCAACCAACGATCTGCTTGCCATGGCGCGAGATAGTTTGCGGACCAGGCTCAGGTCGACGATCCAGCAGGCCATTCAGACGAACGCGCGTGTCGTCGTCCCCGGCGGTCGGATGGGCCACGATGGTGGCAAGATTTCGTTCAGCATCGACGTGCAGCCCGTTCTGAGCGAGGGCGAGGAACTGCTGCTGGTCTGCTTCGTCGAAGCGCCGAAGGACAAGCAGAACGGAGACGGCTTCGCGGCGCCGCAGGACACGTCACGGATCGCCCAACTTGAACAGGAACTCGAAGACACGAGAACGGAGTTGCAGGGCGCCATTCGAAACCTGGAAGACGCAATTGAAGAGCAGAAAGCGGCCAATGAGGAGGCATTGTCCGTCAATGAGGAATTCCAATCCACCAACGAGGAATTGCTCACCTCGAAAGAGGAATTGCAGTCGCTCAACGAGGAACTGACCGCCCTCAACAGCCAGCTCCAGGAAACGCTGGACCGCCAGCGGACCACCTCGAACGATCTGCAGAATGTCCTGTACAGCACCAACGTCGCGACGATTTTCCTCGACCTCAACTTCAATATCCGGTTTTTCACGCCGGCCGTCACGTCACTTTTCAACCTCATTTCCGGCGATGTTGGGCGGCCGCTCGCAAATTTCACCTCGTTGGTTTCGGACAGCACGTTGCTGACCGACGCAAGAACAGTGCTGCAAGCTCTCGAACCGATCGAATGCGAGATCCAGGCGCAAAGCGGCGCCTGGTACGTCCGCCGCATATTGCCGTACCGCACCCAGGACAACGGCGTCGAGGGCGTGGTCATCACCTTTGCCGATGTCACCGCCCGGCGACTCGCGTCCGACGCGCTGGGAGCGGCCAAGCGGCAGGCTGAGCAGGCGAGCGTCGCGAAGTCGCGCTTCCTCGCCGCCGCGAGCCATGACCTGCGCCAGCCCCTGCAGACGCTTTCGCTGTTGCAGGGCCTGTTGGAAAGGACCGTCGAAGGGGAAAGGGCAGAAAAGCTCGTCGCCCGATTCGGCAAGACGTTGGGCGCCATGTCGGGCATGTTGAATACGCTGCTCGACGTGAATCAGATCGAGGCCGGCGTTGTCCACACCGAAGCGGTCAGTTTCCCCATCAACGATCTGCTCGAACGATTGCGCGATGAGTTCACCGATCAAGCGCAGTCGAACGGGCTTGCTCTGCGCGTGGTTCCATGCGGTGCTGCAATCGACTCCGATCCGCGCCTGCTCGAGCAGATGATTAGCAACCTGCTTTCGAACGCATTGAAATACACCAGGCAGGGCAAAGTGCTGCTTGGTTGCCGGCGGCACGGGGAAACACTGAGCATCGAGGTCTGGGACACCGGAATCGGCATCCCGGAGGCGGAACTTCGGGCGATCTTCGAGGAGTATCATCAACTCGACAACGCCGCCCGGGAACGTAACCGCGGCCTTGGCCTCGGTCTCGCCATCGTGCAACGCCTGGGAGATTTGCTGGGCCACCGGATCAGTGTCCGTTCGCGTCCGGGCAAGGGGTCCGTCTTCGCCATCGCGGTCGCGCTTTCGCCGAGCGGAGCGGCGCCGCGGATCGAACCCAGTTGGCCTCGCATGGATGACCGGACCGCGGCGGGCGGTCAGCGCTCCGGCGTTATCCTGGTGGTCGAGGACGACCCCGAGGTGTGCGAACTGCTTGAGCTGCTGCTCAAGGACGAAGGTCATCACGCGGCAACGGCGCATGACGGCATCGCGGCGCTGGAATGGGTGAGGCGAGGAAACGTCCGGCCCGACCTCATTCTTGCCGACTACAACTTGCCAAACGGCATGACCGGGGTGGAGGCCGCCGCGAAGCTGCGCAAGGCAGTTCACCGCGAGATTCCGGTCGTCATCCTGACCGGCGATATCTCGACTGCGACGTTGCGCGATATTGCGTCATACGACTGCGTCCAGCTGAACAAGCCGGTGAAGCTGGCGGAGCTGACGCAGGTCATCCAGGATCTGCTGCCGACCGCGCCACCAGCGGCGCATCCGCGTGAATCGCATGCCGCCGAAGTGGTCCACAGTCCAGAGCCGCCTGCCGTCTTCGTCGTCGATGACGACAGCGACGTGCGCGAGGCACTGCGCAACGTGCTCGAGGAAGAGGGCCTGGCCGTCGAGGATTATGCGACTTGTGAGGCGTTCCTCGAAGCCTATCGTCCCGGCCGCGAAGCATGTCTCCTGATCGACGCCTATCTCCCCGGCATGAGCGGACTTGAATTGCTGCGGCGTCTTCAGGACGCGGGCGATCGACTGCCATCCATCATGATCACCGGCAACAGTGACGTGGCGATGGCGGTGCAGGCCATGAAGGCCGGTGCCGCGGACTTCATCGAGAAGCCGGCCGGCCGCGGCGAACTGCTGGCCGCCGTCGAGCGTGCCCTCGAGCAGTCGCGGGATTCGGGCGTATTGGCGGCCCGGCGGGAGAGAGCGCGCACCGTTGTCGCAGGTCTCACGCCGAGACAGCGGCAGATCATGGACGAGGTTCTCGCCGGCCATCCCAGCAAGAATATCGCTGCGGATCTCGGCATCAGCCAGCGCACTGTCGAAAACCATCGCGCCGCGATCATGGAAAGAACCGGCTCGGCGTCGCTTCCGGCGCTGGCCCGGTTGGCTGTCGCCGCCGCCTGGAATGGCGTGGACGAGTCGCCGGTTCAGGGTGGACTCCCAGCAAAGCCGCACGGTGGATAGCCAGTAAGTAGTTTCCGAGTCTTCTAGGCGGCGTCGCAGGCCGGTATTCTGTACCACCCCGAGCGTTAAGGTCACGCCGCCGCTCGGGAGACGGACTGGCCGGCGCGCCGCCCAAAGGTGAAGGCAGAGGTTACAGGGCTTGATCCCAGTGCCTGTGGTCACGAATACCGGACATGCGTATGGGCCGAGCCCAGCCGCGCCTTTTAGCGCGCCAGTGCGGCCCGACCCACCACTTGGCCCGTCCGCAGATCCACCACCACGACCCGATCCGCACCACCCCCCACGAGCCGCAAGGCCAGCCGGTCCGGCAGCGCCGAAACCCCGGCGATGTGCGTCCCCGCCGGCTCATCCAGCACCGCATCGTGCATCACCGCATCGTGGACCACCGTCGGGGGTGCCACCGACATCCGGTGCACAATCGTCACCCCAATCGTCGTCACCCCGGCGACGATCAACACGCCCATCGCCACCACCAACACCATCAGCCAGCGCATCCGCCCCTCCACCCGTCCGGCCATCCGGAGTATCTGGATGCCCGCATGTCCGATAAATCCACCACCGACGCAATCGTCCACACCACCCGCGCCCCCCCCGAGGCCGCCGGGCAGCGCGTTGACCGCTTCCTCGCCGAGCGCATCCCCGCCTTCTCCCGCTCCCGCGTGAAGACCCTCATCGAGGCCGGCCATGCGACCCGCGACGGCACCCCCATCACCGAGGCTTCCGAATCCGTCCGCTCCGGCGCGCTCTACCGCCTCGCGCCCCCTCCCCCGGTATCGGCCACGCCGCTGGCGGAGGCGATCCCGTTCCCGATTCTCTATGAAGACTCCGACCTGCTGGTGCTCGACAAGCCGCCGGGGCTGGTCGTCCATCCCGCGCCGGGCAACCAGAATGGCACCCTTGTGAATGCCCTGCTCGCCCATTGCGGCGACACCCTGCCCGGCATCGGCGGCGAGAAGCGCCCCGGCATCGTCCACCGCCTCGACAAGGACACCTCCGGCGTCATGGTGGTGGCCAAGACCGAGCAGGCGCTGGCCGCCCTGTCGGCTGCCTTCGCCGCCCGCGACATCGATCGCGCCTATCTCGCCCTGTGCTGGGGCCTGCCCAATCCCCCCGCGGGCGAAATCGAGGGCGCCATCGGCCGTGACCCGCGCGAGCGCAAACGCATGGCCGTGGTCGGTCGCGGCGGCAAGCACGCCCTGACCCGCTACCGCACCCTCGGCCACTACCAGACCGCCGTCGCGCTGCTGGAGCTGCGGCTGGCCACCGGGCGCACCCACCAGATCCGCGTTCACCTGGCCAGCCAGGGTCACCCGGTGGTCGGCGATCCGCTCTACCTGCGCCGCATCCCAGCCAGCGCCCGCGGGCTCGACGAGGCCACCCGCCGCGCCCTGCTCGACTTCCCGCGCCAGGCCCTGCACGCCACCCGCCTCGGCTTCGTCCATCCGCGCACCGGCGTCCCGCTCAGCTTCGCCACCCCCCCACCGGCCGACATGCAGGCCCTGATCGACCGCCTGGGCCTTGGTATGGTAACGGAAACTTAATCCCGACTTAACTAGTCCGGATTATTGACCTGGGGCGGCCGTTCCGCTATGGTGCCAAGGCTGAACCGACGCGCGGGGGGTGCCCGTGTGGGGCGACCGATCGGTGTGACGCTGCCGCAGATGGGGCGCATGCCGGGGCTTCAGGATCGCCGCGAGCCCCCGCCGGCCCCTCCCGGGCCGGGCCAAGCGCAACCGGCCTAATGCCTGCGCCGCCAAGGGCAGGAAGCAAGCCGATCGGACGAGAGGAGCCTGCCGTGGTCTCTGCCGTCATCAATGTCGCCCCCGAGGGTAACCTGTCGCGGTATCTCCAGGAGATCCGCAAATACCCGATGCTGACCCCCGAGGAGGAGCTGGAGCTCTCCAAGCGCTGGCGCGACCATGAGGACATGGCGGCGGCCCACAAACTTGTGACCTCGCACCTGCGTCTGGTCGCCAAGATCGCCATGGGCTACCGCGGCTACGGCCTGCCGCTGGGCGAGCTGATCAGCGAAGGCAATGTCGGCATGATGCAGGCGGTGAAGCGGTTCGATCCGGAGCGCGGCTTCCGCCTGGCGACCTACG
>PLTJ01000237.1 GCA_003164455.1 Acetobacteraceae bacterium | reverse complement strand
AAGGGGAGAGTGTGAACGGTTACATCAGAATCGTTGAATATCGGTCCTCCAGAAGCGCCTGGCGTTATCGGCATTTGTACCCGAAGGACGTCGTAACGTTCCATGATGACTTGGTTGCCAACCACACCAACGGGGGTCAAATATCTGGCATGAGCCGAACTCAAAAAACCCCCATAAAGCACACCCTCTGGATTTAGGCTTGGAAATCCGATGCCTATCAATTCCTGACCTACCTTATTGGTAGCTTTGGTATCAATAGAGGTGTAACATGTATTCGATATTCCTGTCTGGATTGCAGCTAAATCATACCCCGCATTGTATCTATCATTATCCGACGGAATCGGTTCTGTAATAGGTATAGTGCGCCCGTCACTGAGAGTCATCTTGATGCCGGCTTTGGGAATGAGGGCATCAATGACAGGGTTGTTGTTTCGTAAAGCCCATTGTGACACAAATACGACATGAGCAGCCGTGAGCACGAGGCCATGTTGATTAATAAAAAACCCCGTTCCTTCTCCACCGTCGGCAGTAATATGCACGACGGCGCACGACAATTTTTCGAACCTCTGTGCGAGATCATCAGCTTTAACATCGGGTGACATACCGAACAACACCACGACGAAAACGGCTGGGCCCCAAGCGAGCCTGCGTAGGCGGATCACTATGGCAATTAGGCAGACCGATATTGTCCGGTACATGCAACCCCTCCCTTGGGGCACTTTGTTGAATTCTCGGTGCATTATCGCGCCAGGGACGTGGCACCCGCAAGCCGGAAAGCGGCGATTTCGAAACAGTCCGTTCGCCGGTGCGAACACTCCGCGGCACCGGCCAAGCCGCGACGGGCGGGCAAGAGTCACCCCGTCTTAAGGGCTGCCCCCCTCGATCTGGACTCCCTGGCCGCCGAGAGCCGTAAGCCCCGCCATCATCCGCCAATTCGTAACGTTCTCAGACCGGTGCGCTGTCTGTAGGAACCCGCGTGTTGGACGCTTTCGGGTGCATTCTCCGCCGTCTTCTTCCGTCCTGTTACTTCGCCGCTGCCCCCGCGCGCGGCCGGCGGGCCGGCGCGGCGGCCTGCTTCACCTCGGCCCACGGCGTCAGCGCATAGCGCTCGAGCGCCGCCGCGTCGAACGCGAACCCGAGGCCCGGGCGCTGCGGCAGCATCAGGCGGCCGTCGCGGAATTCGAGTTGCACATCCACCAAGCGGCGGAAGTTCAGCACCTGATCGTCGGGGAAATACTCGACGTAGCGCGCGTTCGGGGTCGCGGCGACCAGGTGGGCGTGCAGATCGTGGAACCAGTGCGGCATCACGGTGAGGCCGAAACTCGCCGCCGTCGCCGCGATCCGGCGGAATTCGGAGATGCCGCCGCACACGCACGCGTCGGGCTGCAGGATAATCGCCCCGCCCTGCTCCATCAGTTCCCGAAAGCGCCAGCGTCCGACTTCGATCTCGCCGGTGGCGACGGAGACGGACGTTGCCATGGCGAGGCGGGCATGGTTCTCGATATCGTCGGGACCGAACGGCTCCTCGATGTAATACGGATCGTATTTCTCGTACATGCGGACGAAGCGCAACGCGGTCGGCAGATCCGACCATGCATTGTTGGCGTCCAGCATCAGGATCACGTCGGCGCCGATGGCCTCGCGCGCCGCCGCGATGCGCTCTTCCTCTTCCTTCAGGTTGCCTTTGCCGACCTTCATCTTGACGGCCGTGTAGCCGGCCTTGACGTATCCGGCCATTTCCGCGGCCAGGTGCTTGGGTTTCTTGCCGTCGACGTAATAGCCGCCGCTGGCATAGGCCGGCACGCTCTCGCCGTGCACGGCGCCGAGGAACTTGTAGAGCGGCAGCGAGGCGGCGCGCGCATTGCGATCCCACATCGCGGTGTCGAGCGCGCTGATGGCGCGCATCACCGTGCCGGCCCGGCCCTGCAACAACGCCTGCTGATACATCTCCTGCCACAGGCCCTCGACCCGGTAGGGGTCCTGGCCGAGCAGCACCGGCGCCAGCAGGCCGGCCACGGCTTCGGGGAACAGCCGCCCGCCGGCGTTGCCGACGTAGCAGAAGCCGAGCCCCTTGAAGCCGTCGTCGCCTTCAAGCTCGACGAGCCCGTAGTGGCGTTCCGTCACCAACCGGTTCGACAAGGACGTCGCCGCATCGAGCGGAACGCTGATGGCGCGGGCGCGGATCGCCGTGATCTGGGTCAAGCTGTTCTTCCCTGTGCTGACGTGTTGCCGGCCGGGCGGCAACACGTTCGATGCAAAAGAATGAACTCCGCCGCCGGTTTTATCAACCGAGCCGCCCCGACCTTGACTCCCCGCCTGCCGGGTCCCATAAGCCCCGCCTTCACCCGTCGGTCCGCGAGGGTTCGCGCACCGGCGCGTATTGTATTGGGGTCCGCGTGTTCGAAAGCCTTACCGGCAGTTTCTCCGGCGTCTTCGACCGCCTGCGCAGCCGCGGCGCGCTGAACGAGGCCGACGTCACCGACGCCCTGCGCGAGGTCCGCCTCGCCCTGCTGGACGCCGACGTCGCCCTGCCCGTGGTGAAGGACTTCATCGCCCACGTCCGCGAACGCGCGATCGGCCAGGAAGTGCTGGCCAGCGTCTCGCCCGGCCAGCAGGTCGTGAAGATCGTCAACGACGTGATGATCGAGCAACTCGGCGGCGCCGGCGCCGTGCCGATCAACCTGAGCGCCGTCGCGCCGGTGCCCATCCTCATGGTCGGCCTGCAAGGCTCCGGCAAGACCACGACGTCCGGCAAGCTGGCGCTGCGTTTCGCCCAACGGCAACGCAAGAAGGTGCTGCTGGCCAGTCTCGACACCCAGCGCCCGGCCGCCCAGCTCCAGCTCGCCCAGCTTGCCGAACAGGCCGGCGTTGCCAGCCTGCCCATTGTCGCCGGCCAGACGCCGCTTCAGA
>PLTJ01000103.1:9554-12815 GCA_003164455.1 Acetobacteraceae bacterium | reverse complement strand
CACACCGCCTCGGTTGACCAGCCCGCCAGCAGCCCGCCGTTCGCCGTGTGGCGCAGCAGGCTCGGCAGGTCCAGTCCCTTGGGATCGTAGTAGCAGGCCGTGTGGTCGGACACGCCGAGGATGCGCACGCCGCGTTCCGCCAGCGCCAACGCGCTCACCGAGCCGACGTTGCCGAAGCCCTGCACGATGGCGGTGGCGCCGGACGGGTTCATCTGCAGCCGCTCCATGGCGCGGCCGACCAGATGCGCGACGCCGCGGCCGGTGGCCTCGCGCCGCCCCTCGGTGCCGCCGGCCGAGACCGGCTTGCCGGTGACGATCTCGGTCACTGTCTTGCCCTGGTACATGGAGTAGGTGTCCATGAACCAGGCCATGACCTGTTCGTTGGTGCCCATGTCGGGCGCCATGACGTCGGTGTGCGGGCCGACGAAGGGGATCATCTCCTGCATGTAGCGGCGCGACACCGTCTCCAGCTCGCGCCGGCTCAATTTGTACGGGTCGCAGTTCACGCCGCCCTTGGCGCCCCCATAGGGCAGGCCGGCCAGCGCGCATTTCCAGCTCATCCAGATCGCCAGCGCCGCCACCTCGCCGACATCGAGCTTGGGCGAATAGCGCGTGCCGCCCTTGGTGGGGCCGAGCGTGAGGTGATGCTGCACGCGATAGCCCTGGTACACGACCTCACGGCCGTCATCCATATGCACCGGGACCGACACAGCAATGGCGCGCTTGGGGTAAAGCAGCCGGTCGCGCTCGTCCTCGGGGATGCCCAGGTAGTCGGCGGCCGTGTAGAACTGTTCCCGCGCCATTTCGAACACGGGACCGCTATAGATGCTCATGTGGCATTGTCTCCTCGGCACGGTCCGACGTCGGCCGCGCCTGTGTTTGCCGCCGAACGTGGCGGATTTGTGTGACGATGGCACCGCAAAGGAATGAACAAGGTGACCTCGCGGCGTGGCCGGTGGTTACCGCTTGGGCGCTGGCTTGTTCGGCGCCCGCGCGCCGCCGGCGGCGCGCTTGGTGGCGGCAGGCGCGCGCTTGGGCTTTGTCTTGGGCAGCGGCTTCGGTGCCGAGCCCGCGCGCAACTGGGCGATGGTGGCGCGGGTCGTGATCTGCTCGGGGTTCATGCGCAGCTCGATCACCGCCGGCCGGCCGCTGTCGACGGCGCGGCGGAAAGCGGGGGCAAACTCGGCGGTCGCCGCCACCAATTCGCCATGGCCGCCGAACGCCTCGATGTACTTCACGAAGTCGGGGTTGGTGAGCGCGGTGCCGGAGACGCGGCCCGGGTAGGCGCGCTCCTGGTACATGCGGATGGTGCCGTACATCTGGTTGTTGAACACCAGCACGATCGGCGCGACGCCGTGGTGGAACGCGGTGGCCAGTTCCTGGCCGGTCATCAGGAAGCCGCCGTCGCCGACGAAGGCCACGGACTGGCGGTGCGGGAAGGCGGCCTTGGCGCCGATCGCCGCGGGCACCGCGTAGCCCATGGCCCCGTTGGTCGGCCCGATGAAGCGCTGACCGTCGGAAAAGTTCATGAAACGTGGCGGCCAGGTGGCGAAGTTGCCGGCGTCGCAGGTCATCACCGCGTCGGCGTCCAGCAGCCCTTCCAGCTCGCGCAGGACCTGGCCGAGATTGAGCGGCCCCTCGTAGTCCGGCACCTCCCGCCCGGCCATCCGCAACGCCCGCAACGCCCGCGTCCAGGCGCCCCAGGTCGGCCTTCCCGGTGGCAGCGCGGCCGCGGCGGCGGCGAAGACGTCGAGGTCGGCGACGATGCCGAGCGCGGGGCGGTAGACCCGGCCGATCTCGCCGGCGTCGGGGTGGATGTGCACGATCGGCGTCTGGCCGGCCGGTTCGAACAGGGTGTAGCCCTGGCTCACCGGCTCGCCCAGGCGGGTACCGATGGCCAGGATCAGGTCGGCCTCGCGGACGCGCATCACCAGCGCCGGATCGGCGGCGACGCCGAGGTCGCCGACGTAATTGTCGAGCGTGCCGTCGTAGAGGCCCTGGCGGCGGAAGGCCACGGCAACCGGCAGGTCGTTGGCGGTCAGGAAGGCGCGGATATCGGCGCGGGCCTGCTCGCTCCAGCAACTGCCGCCCAGGATGGCCAGCGGCTTATGGGCGCGGGCCAGCATCGCGGTCATGCGTGCCAGCGCCGCCGGATCGGGATAGGGGCGGGAGACGGGGGCACGGCCGATATCGGGCACCGCGACGCTGTGTTTCTGCATTTCCTCCGACAGCGCGATCACCACCGGACCGGGGCGGCCGGAGGTGGCGACATCGACGGCGTGCGCCACCAGTTCGGGGATGCGCGCGGCGTCGTCGATTTGCGTCACCCATTTGGCCAGCGGCTGGAACATGCGGCGGTAGTCGACTTCTTGGAAGCTTTCGCGGTCGGTTTCGGCGAACGGAATCTGGCCGACGAACAGCAGCAGCGGGGTGGAGTCCTGGAAGGCGACGTGCACGCCGATGGCGCCGTGGCAGGCGCCGGGTCCGCGGGTGACGAAGGCGGCGGCCGGGCGAGCGGTGAGCTTGCCGCAGGCTTCGGCCATATGGACGGCGCCGGCCTCGAAGCGGCAGGTGGTGAGGTGCAGCTTCTGGCGCACGGCGTAGAGGCCGTCGAGCACGTCGAGGTAGCTTTCGCCGGGCACGGCGAAGGCGTGGGTGATGCCCTGGGCGACCAGGGCGTCCGCCAGCACGTGTCCGCCGGTACGGGGTGCCAGCCGTGCTCCGTGCGCCGTTACCAGTTCCATGGTCCCGCTCCTCGTCGACTCGCGGGGGCACAATAGAGCCGAGGGGGTGTTGCGTCGACCCGGGGGCGGCGGGGGCGGCATGGCGGGTCTGGCCCCCCGCTCGCTTGTTCCCCGCTGTCCTCGCCCCCATACTCCCCCCATGGGAGATCAGGTGACATTGACCGTGAACGGCGAGCCCCGCGTGCTCGACGGGCCCATCACGGTGGCAGGACTGCTGGCGGCGATCGGGCTCGATGGCCGCAAGGTGGCGGTGGAGCGGCACGAGGAAATCGTGCCCCGTTCCGCCTACGCCACAACCTGGCTGGCCACCGGCGATTCCCTCGAAATCGTGCACTTCATCGGCGGAGGCTGACCATGAATACGACCCCCCAAACGGACGACGACACCTGGACCGTCGCCGGGCGGCGCTTCCACTCGCGCCTGGTGATCGGCACCGGCAAGTACAAGGACCTGGAGGAAACCGCGGCCGCCATTGAGGCCTCCGGGGCCGAAATCGTCACCGTCGCGGTGCGCCGGG
>PLTJ01000103.1:8728-9507 GCA_003164455.1 Acetobacteraceae bacterium | reverse complement strand
GACATGCCGGCCACCTTCGAGGCCGCCGAGGCGCTGCTGAAGGACGGCTTCGAGGTGATGGTCTACTGCGCCGACGACCCGGTGGCGGCGCTGCGGCTGGAGGCGCTGGGCTGTGTCGCCATCATGCCGCTCGGCGCGCCGATCGGCTCGGGACTCGGGGTGCAGAACCCGGCCATGCTGTCGATGATGATCGAACAGGCGAAGGTGCCGCTGCTGGTGGACGCCGGCGTCGGCACCGCCTCGGACGCTGCCATCGCGATGGAGATCGGCTGCACCGCGGTGCTGCTGAACTCGGCGATCGCCAACGCGCGCGACCCGGTGCGCATGGCCCGCGCGATGAAGCTCGCGGTCGAGGCCGGCCGGCTGGCGCACCTGGCCGGGCGGATGCCGCGCCGCATGGGCGCCGACCCGTCGAGCCCGCTCACCGGCCTTATCCGCTGACGTCGGGTCCGCTTCCCCCGCCCGGCGTGGCCGCGCCGGCGGGGCTGTCGGTGGCGGTTTGCAGTTCGATCTCGGCGTTCAACTCGGCGCCGAGCAGCACTGCGTAGGCCGACACCCAGAACCAAAGCATCACGCCCACCACCGCGCCGAGCGGCCCATAGGTGGCGTCGTAGGTGGCCACGTGCGCCACGTAGAACGACAACACCGCCGAGGCGGCCAGCCAAAGCAGCGTGGCGACCAGCGAACCCGCGCTGATCCAGTGCCAGCGCACGCCCTGGCGCGATGGCCCGAAGCGGTAGAGCAGCGACAGCGCCAGCCCGACGAACACCACCAGGATG
>PLTJ01000103.1:0-8681 GCA_003164455.1 Acetobacteraceae bacterium | reverse complement strand
GGACAAAACCGCGCCGCTCCTTCTCATTGTAGGCGAGGTTGAGGGCCGCCAGCATCGACTTGGTGCCCGACGAGGCGCTCCACAGCGCGAGTGTCGTGCCGATCAGCAGCGAGACGCCCAGCGCGCCACGCCCATGCGCGACCAGCGTATGCACCCGATCGGCAATCAGCGAGAAAGCGGCCGCTGGCAGCAGGTCGCGCAGCACTTCCAGTTGCGGCTCGACGCTCGCCGGGTCGAACAGCAGGCCATAGAACGAGATCAGCATCGAGATCGCCGGAAACAGCGCCAGTGTGGCCCAGAAGGCGCAGCCCGCGGCGACCAGCCCGATGCGGTCGGAACTGATCTCCCGCCAGGTGCCCAGCAGTACGTGCATCCAACCACGCCAAGGGATCGCCAGCAGATTGCGGATCGTGCGGCCGAACCTCCGGCTGGCGGCCGGGACGTGGCTGAGCAGATCGTGGCGCGGTTCCGGCGCCGGGCTGTGCATGTCATTTCCCATGGATCGGGCGCCGTCGAGCGGACTGGCGCCATCATGGCGTGGCTGCTTTGGCGCGGCAACGCCGGGCTTGGCCGGGGGTTCGTCCATGGCATGTTCCTGGGTCGCCTTAGACGTGCGGGATGGGTCCCGAAATACCGCTTGCCAGGGGGGGGTGGGGGCCCTATGTGCGGCGCCACGCAGCAACGCACGTGCCTCTGGCCCTCGGGTTACGCAACGACGTCAAGCGTTCTGGCAACGGGTTCCGCTCCGGGCTACCGGTTCGGTGCCTGCCGATTATTCGCTGGTTCGTTCGACCGTTTCGCAATCTACGCACCTCGCCGTCACAGGGGGGCGCTTCATCAGAGGGAGGCCCGGCGCGATGACTCCGAAAATCGCCCGTTTCCTTGCTGAGCAACAGCCGGCAACGCCGTGTCTGGTGCTCGACGTCGACCGTGTGGAGCAGAACTTCGCGGCGCTGCGGGCTGCTTTGCCGCTGGCGCAGATTTATTATGCGGTGAAGGCGAATCCCGCGCGCCCGATCCTGGAGCGTCTGGTGCGCCTCGGCAGCCGCTTCGATGCGGCCAGCCACGAGGAGATCCAGGCCTGCCTCGCCGCTGGTGCCGCCGCCTCGGCGGTCAGCTACGGCAATACGATCAAGAAGGTGTCGGCCATCCGCAGCGCCTATGCCGCCGGGGTCAATATGTTCGCCTTCGACTGCGCCGAGGAACTGGACAAGCTCGCGGCGCACGCCCCGGGCAGCCGCGTCTATTGCCGCATCCTGGTGACCAACGCCGGCGCCGACTGGCCGCTGTCGCGCAAGTTCGGCACCACCATCGAGTCCGCGCGTGCGTTGATGCTGCGGGCCGGCGAGCTGGGGCTCGACCCGTACGGGCTATCCTTTCATGTCGGCAGCCAGCAGACCGACACCGCGAGCTACGAGGCGGCGATCGGCCGGGTGGCCATGCTGTTCACCGATCTGCGCGACTCGGGCGTCAACCTGCGCATGGTGAACCTCGGCGGCGGTTTTCCGGCCCGTTACCGCGACGACGTGCCGGGCATCGACGCCTTCGGCCGTGCGATCATGCGCGCGATGACCGAACACTTCGGCAACGACCTGCCCGATGTGGTGATCGAGCCGGGCCGCTTCGTCGTCGCCGACGCCGGCGTGGTCAGCGCCGAGGTGGTGCTGGTCAGCCACCGCGACCGCAACGATCCGCAGCGTTGGGTCTATCTGGATATCGGCCGCTTCGGCGGCCTGGCCGAGACCGAGGGCGAGGCCATCCGCTACCGCATCACCACGCCGCACGACGGCGGCGCGGTCGGCCCGGTGGCGATCGCCGGCCCGACCTGCGACGGCGCCGACATCCTCTACGAGCGCAGCAACTACCGCCTGCCGATGGCGCTGGCGTGCGGCGACCGGATCGAACTGCTGTCCACCGGCGCCTACGTGACCACCTACGCCAGCCAGGGTTTCAACGGCTTTGCGCCGCTCGCCGAGCACTATATCTGACCGCTGATCCCTGGCCCCGTAGCGGGGATCGCAACCGTCAGCGGGACCGGAGGGGGATATCCTCCATGCGGACTTCCTCTGGAGCCGGTGCCGACCCGGCGCCGCCCTCAACAACACGGACAGCCCGCTTCAAAGCGTCCCCCAACTGTTCGGTGCGAATTGCCGGGTCTGCAGCGGCAGGCCCCACTCGCGGTGGATCATGCCGAGCTTCCATCTGCCGATTTCATCGAGCCCGGCCAGACGGTCGTGGCGCAGTGTGAACCAGGCATCGAACTCGACGGCATCCCCGTCGAAATGGTTTACCGGCACCAGTTTCCGCAGTACCAGGCCCCGCTCGGCAAGCAGCGCCACCAGCTCTCCGAGCAACTTCTGACCCCGGTAGATCGGATACACGTGGGCTTCCAGTTGCACCGCCATGCACGCGTCCAGGAGGTCGCCGAACCCCGTCAGAACTTCATATTCGAGGCCCTGGACATCGATCTTGACGAGGTCCGGCTTCGGCACCCTGCCCGCGCGGTAGAGCGTCTGGTAGGTGGTGACGGCGACCGGCACGTCATGGCGGATCCGAAATGCCGGAGCCACTGTATAGATACCCAGGAAATCGTCGTTTGGTGTCAGCAGCGAGCAGCATCCTTCGCTCATGGTAATGTGAAGTGTCTCTTGCCCGACGTGATCGCTCAGCCCGCTCTCGATCACGATGACTTCGGAAAATTTGGTTTTCTGCTGCCGCAACTCGGCCGCCATCACCGGGTTGGGCTCGAACATCACGGCAACGACATGTTCTTCCACTCCCGCCCACGGCTGCTGCAAGCCGCCTGCCGCGCCGACATCGACCACCACCAGTTTACCCGCGTGATTTGGGTTTCCCGACATTTCGCCTGTCCTGTAGAACCGCACTGGTTGGGCATCCGGCTTGCCGGACCATGCCGCTTCGAAATGTAACGCGCGGTCCCGCGGAACGACAACTCCGACGTCCTGGCCGATGCTGCCGGCGGATGGTGACGGAACTGGACGGCTACCGGGGCCTTGGCACGCCGGTGAAACTGTCGCGCACGCCCGGCGCAAACAGGATTCAGCCTTCGGTGCCGGTGTTGCTCACGGTTTCTTCCGTTTCCCGCTTGAGGCGGCGGAAGCTGCGCGCGCTGAACGGCAGCATGGCGACATAGATCAGTCCCCCCGCCGCCAGCGCGGCCCAGGGATCGGCAACCAGCAGCGCGGCGTAGAGCCCGGTGCCAAGCAGCAGCGGCAGCACGTATTCGGCCGGCACCTTGAAGTTCTTGAAGCTCCACACGGGCAGGGTGGAAACCAGCAGCAGCGCGGTGCCGATCAGCACCACGGCGCAGAACGGCGGGAACTGCACCACGCGCACCAGCCAGTCCACGCCGAGCGCCTTCGCCTCCAGCCCGACGAACAGCGGGAACAGCGCCAGCCCCGCGCCCGCCGGGGCGGGCACGCCGGTGAAGAAGTTGTAGGTATAGGCCGGATGCGGCGCATCGAGCGAGGCGTTGAAGCGGGCCAGCCGCAGCGCCATGCAGACCGCGAACATCAGGCACGGCATGAAGCCGTAGCCGCGCGCCGATTGCAGCGACCACAGATACAGCACGATCGCCGGGGCCACCCCGAAGCAGACGAAATCCGCCAGGCTGTCGAACTCGGCGCCGAAGCGCGAGACNNGCCACCGCCGCGGCGCCGAAGCGCGCTTCCAGGCCGAAGCGGATGGCGGTGAGCCCGGCGCACAGGCCGAGCATGGTCAGCAGATTGGGCAGCATCCGGTTGAACGACGGCCCCTTGAAACGCGGCCGGCTGCGGCGGCGAAAGCGCTGGCGCAGCAACCCTATCGGGGCCGCTATCGGACGGGGGCCTGGAACCGGGGAGCCCATCATGCCTCCAGTTCGGCGATGACCGTCTCGCCGCCGATCATCGTCTGGCCCACCACGACCAGCGGCCGCACGCCCTCGGGCAGATAGAGATCGGTGCGGCTGCCGAAACGGATGATGCCGAACCGCTCGCCGGCACGGACCACGGCACCCTCATGCACGTCGCACAGGATGCGGCGCGCGATCAGCCCGGCGATCTGCACCACCGCCACGTCGCGACCATCCGCCAGGCGCACCGCCAGCGCGTTGCGCTCGTTGTCCGTGCTCGCCTTGTCCAGGCTGGCGTTGAAGTATTTGCCGTGGCGATAGGCCGCCCGGGTCACCGTGCCGTCCACCGGCATGCGGTTGACATGGACGTTCAGCACCGAGAGGAAGATCGACACCCGCCAGCGCGGCGCCTCGCCCAGGCCGAGTTCGGCCGGGGGCACCGCCGGGCCGACCGCGACGACGCGGCCATCGGCGGGCGCCACGGCGAGCCCGGGACGCGCCGGCGGCACGCGCTCGGGGTCGCGGAAGAAGAACAGGCAGAACAGGGTGAACAGCAGCCCGAGCCAGGCCAGCCAGCCGGCCACGACGAGGCCGACCACAAAGACCACCACCCCGGCCCCGATGAACCGGTAGCCGGCGGAATGCGGCGGCGCCAGGACCAGGCGCAGTGTAGCGGTAACGGACATGGTGCCCCATGGACCCCGGAGGGAAGCGTTGTTTATGGATGTTTCATCATCGCGCGGCAAGGTCGGCGTCCTGACCCGGAGGCCGCGATGCTGTTCGATGCGCCGTTCAGGCTTGGACCGTTCATGGTCGGTGCCGATGGGCGCCTCTGTCCCAACGCGCCGGAGATGCTGCCGTCGGTCCGCGTCGTCTGGCGCGGCCAGGTGGTGCACGCGCGCCTGACCGCCACGGAGCCGGATGGCGCCACCCTGGCGCTGCGGACCGTGCTCGGGCGGGTGCCCAGCACGGGCCGCCCGGACGGGACGGGAGCCCTGCCGCGCCAGGCCGCCTTCACCGCCATGCGAACGCTGCCGGCCACGCTGCCGCGGGGCTGGACGGTGGGTCTGCTGCCCGACCACCGCATCCTGGCCGAGGCGCAGAAGCACGTCCGCCTGCCCGCCGGCGCCGAGGACCTGGTGAGCGAACTCGCCCTGTTCCTGCTGCGGCTGGCCCCTTATCTCGATTTGCTGGCCGAGGGGGTGGGCATCGAACCCGTCGCGGCCGGCGGTGCCGCGCCGGGCAGCTTGAAGACCTGCCCCGGATAGATCAGGTCCGGATCGCGGATCTGGTCGCGGTTGGCCTGATAGATCACCGTGTAGCGGACGCCGCTGCCATAGACCCGGCGGGCGATGCGCCACAAACTGTGCCCGGGTTGCACGACGAAGCGGTCGGCCGGCACCGCCTGCGACGTTAGCGTTTCGCGCTGGAATGGCAGTTCGATGCGCGCGATGACCCGTCCGCCCGTGGCCAGCGCGTCCACCCGCAACTGGTGCGCGCCCGGCGCGATCGCGTCCTCGCGCGGCGTCAGCGTCCAACGCCCGTCCGGCGCCGTCACCGCATTGCCCACCATGGCGTTATCAACATAGAGCCGCACCGTCGCTCCCGGCGGCGCCGAACCGGCGAAGCGGATGTTGCCGTGGTCGTCGTAGTCCACCACGTCCAGCCCGAGCTGTCCGTGTTGGCGCTCGCTGTCCGCCGGTGTTTGCAGCACGCGCGGCGCCGCGTTCGGTGGCACCAGCACGGCGAGCGCCGGCCCGGGTGGGGGTGCGCCCGCCGCGGTGGCGACCGGTGGACCGGGCACCAACACGACCACCGGTGCGGCGGCCGCCGTCTCGGTGCCGTCCGGGCCGCGGGCGGTCAGCGTCAACTCGCTCCCGCCGGTGGGCAGCGGCGCGGCTGGGACGAACACGAACTGCCCCTGCTGGTCGGCCTGCACGCTGCCAATGACGGCGCCGTTGTCCCGCAGCGTCACCTCGGCCGATGGCGCGGCGCGCCCGGCGATGACCGCATGTCCCTCGGGCGTGACGCGGACGATGTCGAAGCTGGGCGGGACCGGCGAAGCGGCCGGGGGAAGCTGGGCCGCTGGCACCGGCACGGAAGGCGCCGTCGCGCCGGCTACCACCGGACTCGGCCGGGGCCCCGGATGCACGACGAACCACCCAACCGCACCCACCGCCAGCATGGCGAGGGCAAACAGCAACAGCGGCCACCGCGCCATGGTGCGCACGCCCTCCTTCAAGTCGTCAGCCCGCAACCTACGGCGCGGCGGTTGTGCCGGCAACGGCCGTTCAGTGAACCAGGGCGAGCCGGCCGGCGCCCCACGCCAGCGCGACGGCCAGCGCCGCCGAGGCCAAGGCGCCCACCAGCCCGCCGAACCAGGGCAACCGCGCCACCAGCCGCGGCATCGCCCAGACCGCCAGCAACGATGCCAGCGCGGCCAGATCGACGCGTGACACGCCGCCCCGGCCGAGCCGCCCCAGGGCCAGCACCGCCAGCCCCGCCATGCCGGCCAGTCCCGCCGCCATGGGCAGGCGCACCGTTGCCGTGTCCCGCGGCGCGCCGGCTTGTCCCAGGCCGGCCACCAGCAGCACGAGAGCCAATCCGGTCCAGGAAGCCGGCGCCCTGGCCGCCGTCAGCGCGCCCCACAGGGCCAGCGCCGCGGCGGCACCGGACCACGGACTGCGCGGCGCCCGCAGCACGCGCAGCGCCAGCAATACGGTCAGGACCAGGCAGGCCATCTCCGGCAGCACGAGGCCGGCGGCCGCGTCGCTGTGCGGCGCGCCGGCCAGCCACCAACCGGCGGCGACCGCCAGCACGAACCCCGCCAGCCCCGCCGCCCGGCCGGACAGGTCCACCGCCAAGCCCGCCGCCAGTGCCACCGCCGCGAGCATCGGCAGACGCTCGGCGGGCATGCGCGGCGCGATGGTCAGGCCGAGGGCGACCCCCCAGCCCGCGCACAGCGCCAGCCCGCCGGCCGCCGCCTGCAGCCCCGCCGAGCGCAGCAGCCGCCCCGCCAGCCAGACCGCCAGCGCCACCACCGCCGCCACGATGGGCGCCCGCCCGGTCTGCCAGGCCAGCAGCACTTCCCGTTCCCAGAATCCGAACGTCATCATGGACAGGGGCATCGCGCGCCGGCCGTTTTCGCGTCAAGATGATCGCCACTGACACGCAACGATGGAGGGCCTGCATGGGCTTGCGCGACTTCAACCGGACGATGCTGTTGCCGATGCGGGTGTGGGACGCGCCGATCCGGCTGTTCCACTGGGCTATCGTGCTGCTGGTGCTGCTCAGCTACGTCAGCGTCGAGGCCGGCTGGATGCGGATTCACCTGGCATCCGGCTACTGTGTGCTGGCGCTGCTGCTGTTCCGCCTGGCCTGGGGGTTCGTGGGCAGCGATACCGCGCGATTCAGCCACTTCCTCGGCAACCCGTTGCGTGGGCTGGCGCACCTGGCCCGCTTTCGCCAGCGCGACCCCGACACCCAGGTGGGCCACAACGAGGCCGGCGGCTGGATGGTGCTGCTGATGCTGGTGGTGCTGGCGGTCCAGGAGATCTCCGGCCTGTTCAACACCACGCGTCACGGCGTCGCCGGTCCGCTGGCGAAATACGCCGGCGCGCGCGCGGCCAGCATCGCCGGTTTCGTGCACAGCGCCAACTTCACCCTTCTGGCGGCCGCGGTTGGCCTGCACATCCTGGCCATCCTGGCCTATGCGCTGGTGAAGAGGCATGACCTCGTGCGGCCCATGATCACCGGGGTAAAGCGCCTGCCGGCGACAACCCGCCAGCCGCGCATGGCGAGTCCGATCCTGGCGGCGGTGCTGGCGGGACTGGCCGGCGTGGCGGTGTGGCTGCTGGCGACCCGCCTCTGAGACCCGCGCGCTCCGCCCACCGTGCGGCGGCAAATTCGCTTGCAGACGGCGCGGCGGCAACCGACATCGGGGGCTGCGCATCGGAGCCGATCGGGAAAGACATGCCAGACATCCAAACTGTCGCCGTGTTCTGCGGTGCCCATGCCGGCCACGACCCGGCTTGCCGTGCCGCCGCGAGCGAACTCGGCCGTGGCATGGCGCGGGCGGGGCTCCGCCTGGTCTATGGCGGCGGCCGCGTCGGACTGATGGGCGCGCTCGCCGACGCCGCGCTGGCCGCGGGCGGACAGGTGATTGGCGTGATCCCCGAATTCCTCACCCGTTGGGAGGTCGCCCACGATGGCCTGTCCGAGCAGATCGTCACCGACAGCATGCATACCCGCAAACGGCGGATGTTCGAGTTGTCCGATGCCTTCGTGTCGTTGCCGGGCGGGCTGGGCACACTGGACGAGATCATCGAGATCATGACCTGGCGGCAACTCAAGCTGCACGATAAGCCGGTCCTGGTGTGCGACGTGGGCGGCTCGGCGGCGCCGCTGCTGGCGGTCATCGAGGCGGCCATCGCGGCCGGATTCGCCCAGTCGGAGACGCGCATGCTGTTCGAGCGCACCGACGGGGTGGCGGCGACGATCGAGCGCCTGCAGCAATTGCGCGCGGCGCGCAGCGGGGCGGTGGCGTTGCTGTAAAGCACGGTCTGCCGCGCCATTCAGCACGGGTTCAGGTGTGCGGACGCACGAAGCCGATATGGTTCGCCGTGCGCTCTTCCTGGTGCTGTTCGGCTCCGCTGGCGGTCTGTTCGCAAACGCCGCGCGCGCCGGGGAGGAGACCGATTCCGCTCGTGCCCGCACCGCCTTGGAGCATGGCGAAATCCAGCCGCTCGCCGGCATTCTCGCCGCCGTGGAGGAGCGCTACGACGGCCGCGTGATCGAGACCGAGCTGGAATACCGCCACGACGCCTGG
>PLTJ01000104.1 GCA_003164455.1 Acetobacteraceae bacterium | reverse complement strand
TCACCACGACGGTCGAGGGCCGCGCACGCTACACCGTGAACGTGCGATATCCGCGGGCGCTGCGCAGCGATCCGCAGGCGATTGCCGCCCAGGTGCTAGTGCAAGCGCCGACAGGGCCAGCAATCCCTATCGGGCAACTGGCGTCCATCGCGGTACGGCGTGGGCCTCCCAGTATCCGAACCGAGAACGCCCAGCTGGTGAACTACATCTACGTCGACATGCATGGACGCGACATCGGCGGCTATGTCGCCGATGCGCAGCGCGCGGTGGCGAGCCAGGTGGCGATGCCGCCAGGCTACCACATCGAGTGGAGCGGCCAGTTCGAGTACATGCAACGAGCCCAGGCGAAGCTCGCCGTCGTCGTTCCCGTTACCCTGCTGCTGATCTTCGTGCTGCTCTACATGAATTTCGGACGGATTACCGAGACGGCGATCGTCATGCTCTCGGTGCCGTTTGCGCTGGTGGGCGGCATCTGGCTGATGTTCTGGATGCACTTCAACATGAGCGTCGCGGTCGCGGTTGGCTTCATCGCGTTGGCCGGGGTGGCGGCGGAGACCGGCGTCATCATGCTCATCTACCTCGACCACGCCCTGGCGGAGGAACGCGAGCGCTGCCGCATCGAGGGGCGTGCAATGACACAGGTGGAGTTGCGCCGGGCCATCATGGAGGGTGCCGTCGAGCGGGTACGGCCGAAGATGATGACGGTCACGGCCATCATGGCTGGCTTGCTGCCAATTTTGTGGAGCACGGGCACCGGCTCGGAACTCATGCAGCGCATCGCGGTCCCGATGGTCGGCGGCATGGTGTCGTCGACCGTGCTGACTTTGATTGTAATTCCGGCCATCTTCGGCTTGGTAAAGGGTTGGACCCTGCCAAGATCGGCACCGACCTCCGTCCCAGCACGGGCTCGGCAGCACGCTGAAGCAACGGCGACAGAGGAAATATGAGCTGACGCAATGAGGTGGGCTGTCAACGCCGGAGAAAAGATGCATCGGCGCGGATCCGGTCCCCGTCCCGAGCGCAATCAAGACATTGAGGTGGTCTCGTTCATGATCGTCCTCAGCGTCTTGCGGGGCCATCGGCGGCGGGTGTCTCACCACCCGTCGCCACCCCGCCGAGTTGCCCGGCAGCCGGCCGCGCACGCGGGATGCCGTCTCAGTCTTTTCCCACCAGATCGGCGCCAGCGCCGCCATGACGTGCGCCGTCGCAACCTCGGCGATCGGCAAATCCCCCATGTGTGGGAATGCGTCGGTCGTCAGCGTGTTGCGCCATAATTGGCGATGCCTCGCGTTCTTCCACCCGGCCTCGCGCCGTTTGCCACCGTAGCTGTATCGCATCAGCCAGAATCGCGATGCGGTGGGCTTGCCAGATTTGTCCGGCTTCCCGGCCCTGACCAGCAGCATCAGCCCGTCGCCGTCCACGTAAGTCACCCGCTACCGATCGCGCGCCGCTCCGGGGGCGCCCCCCGCCGTGGCGTCAGTGGCGCGACAAACCCAACACGATCGATTGGGTAACAAAAGGTTAACGCGGGGACGCGATAGTGCCACCTGACCCCCGGCACTGGACCGCCATGTTTGCGGACACCCTATCGGCACACGGTTTTGGCTGGTTCCCGATGGCGCTTGCCGCGGGGCTGGTGGGTCTTCAACTGACGGTGCAGTTGCTCTCGCTCGACCGCGCGCACCGCCGCATGCTGTCGGCCGCGCTGTCGGGGCTGGTGCTCGGCGCCACCGCCGGCACGGTGTTGCTGCTGGCGCTGGGCGCGTGGGTTCCGTTCCTGCGCACCGCCTGGCCGATTGGTTCGCTCGCGGTCGCGCTGCCGCTGTGCACGGGCGGCGCGATCGGGGCGATCGCCGCCAGCGCCTACGGCCAACGCGGCGGCGGCCGGCGCGGCAGGGCGGTGCTGTTCGCTCTGCTCCTGCCGGCACTGAACATCGCCGCGCTGGCCTGCATCCTACCGTTGCCGGCGGGGCAAGCCGTGAACGCCATGCCGGACGCGCTGGCGCCGTGGCCGCTGACCATGGTGCTGGTCGCCGAACTGCTTGCCGGGCTGCTGCTGGTGCGCGCCGCCGAACGGAGCGCGCGCGAGCGCCAACGCGAAACCGAGGAACTGCGCGAGCGGGCCCGCATCGCCACCGAGACCAGTCGCGCCAAATCGACCTTCCTGGCGATGATGAGCCACGAGATCCGCACGCCGATGAACGCGGTGCTTGGGCTGGTGAGCGCGATGCTGGACGAGGATCTGTCCACCAACCAGCGGACGGAGGTGTCGGCGATCCGCGAATCGGCTGGCGCGCTGCTGCGTATTCTCAACGACGTCCTCGACTTCTCGAAGCTGGATGCCGGGCGCCTGACCTTCGAGGCGAATCCGTTCTCGCCGGCCACGCTGATGCAGGAGGCGGTGAGCGTGTACGGGCCGGCGGCGATGGCCAAGGGATTGCACATCGGCTCCGACATCGGGGCGGACATGCCGGCGGTGCTGGTGGGCGATGCCGGCCGGCTGCGCCAGGTGCTGCACAACCTGGTGTCGAATGCGGTGAAGTTCACCGCCGCCGGCGAGGTCGTCATCCGGGCGCGCTGTCTGGAGCGGCTGGACGGTGTGGCGCGGATGCAGTGGGAGGTCAGCGACACCGGCATCGGCGTGCCGGCGGACCGGCTCGGGCAGTTGTTCGTCGCGTTCGCGCAGGCCGATGATTCGATTGCCCGCCGCTACGGCGGTTCGGGGCTCGGGCTGGCCATCAGCCGGCGCATCGTCGAGCAGATGGGCGGCACGATCGCGGCCGAGTCGCGCCAGGGCGAGGGCAGCGTGTTCCGCTTCGACGTCACCTTGCCGCAGGCCGCCGGTCCGGCCCAGGTGGCGCCCGTCGCGGCGCCGGGCGATCAGGCGGAGCGGTTCCGCGCCGCCTTGCGCCGGCTCGGCCGGCCGATGCGCGTGCTCCTCGCCGAGGACAACCCGACCAACCAGTTGGTCGTCAAACTGCTGCTGCGCGGCTTCGACGTCGCCCTCGAGGTGGTCGCGGACGGGCGGGCGGCCGTGCAGGCCGCAACGGCCACCTCCTACGACGCCATCTGCATGGACATGCTGATGCCGGAGATGGACGGCCTGCAGGCCACCCGCGCGATCCGCGGCCTGGGCGGGGCGGCGGCCAGCCTGCCGATCATCGCCCTGACCGCGAACGCCTTCGCCGAGGACGTCACGGCCTGCACGGAAGCCGGCATGACGCATTTTGTCGCCAAACCGATCTCCCGCGAGGTGCTGTTCCAGGCCCTGGAAGACGCCCTTCCGGTGCCGCGCGACCCGCGGCTGGCGCAAGCCGCCTGAGGCGGATCATTCAACCCAGCCGCGCGGTGCCTTCGGCCGACATCCAGGCGAGCCTGCCCGCCGCGATGGTCGCTACCGGTTCGGGCAGGCCGTTTGCCTCCGTCACCAGCACGACGTCGGCGCGCCGGCCGGGCGACAGGCGGCCGCGGTCCGGTAAGCGCACCGCATCGGCGGCGTTCGCCGACACCAGCGCCCAGGCCGCCGCCAGGTCCAGCACGCCGCGCCGGGCGAGGACAAACGGCGCCTGCAACAGGCACGGGTAGAAATAATCGCTGGTCAGCACCCGGCAGATGCCGCTCTCCGCCATCGCGGCGGCCGAGGCCGAGCCCTGGTGGGACCGCCCGCGCACCACGTTGGGGCTGCCCATGACGACGAAGTCGCCGGCCGCCGCGGCCGCTTCGGCCACCGCGGCGGCCAGCGGGAACTCGCAGATCCGCGCACCGCGGCGGCGGTGGGTGTCGCGCACCGCCAGCGTGGCGTCGTCATGGCTGGCCATCGGCAGGCCGGCGGCGGCGGCGGCGGCGCCGATGCGCTCCAGCGCCGGCTCGACCTCGCCGGCCCGGGCGAGGACGCCGTCCGCCAGGGCGCGAAAGTCCTCCAGGCTCATGCCGGCGCGGTTGCTGTATTTGGAGCCCCGCACCGGGTCGTGCATGACCCGGCGGCGGATCGCCGGCGTATGGTCGTTGAACGCCACCAGGTGCACGCGCCCCGCCGCGATGTCGGCCAGCGCGGTGTCCAGCGCGTCGAGGTTGTAGGCCTCCCAGCGCAGATGGACGCGCATGTCGCAGACCCAGGCGCGGGCGTGCAGCGCATCGACCAGGGCACGCCAGGACTCGAGGCTCCGCAACCCCGGCTCCCAGGACAGGGCCACGCCGTGAAAGGCGGTGGTGATGCCGTTGGCCAGCAACTGCCGCTCGGTCTCGGCCAGCGCCAGCGCGGGGGCGAAGCTGACACCGGGGCGGGGCTGGATCTGGCGCTCGAAGGCATCGCCGTGGATGTCGATGATGCCGGGCAGCACCTTGAGCCCGCGCGCATCGAACGCGACGGCACCGGCGCCGCCCGCCGCCGCGATGGCTCCGTCGGCGATCCACAGGTCGCCAATCATGAACGCCCCTTCCGGGCCGAGCACGGCGCCGCCGGCAATCCGCAATGGTCGCATCGCCATCCTCAGGATTCGAAGACGATCTGCACGCGCGGGGTGGGATAGCGGGTGACGCCGA